>DAIPLF010000506.1:0-1555 GCA_036769375.1 Candidatus Aminicenantota bacterium
TTGACGCAGGGCGTAGAGAAATATCTGGAGGGGTCCTTCATGATGGGGAGCCAGCGCAGGAGGTCGGCATAATAAGCGGGGATCCTTTCCATCTTTTTTCTCTTTTCCAGCGCCCGCTCCGAAAGGACGAGGATGGCCAGTCCCGGCGGCACGCCGAAGCACTTCTGGGCGGCAGTGAGGACGACATCGATCCCCCAGTCATCCATCCGCTCCTCGATCCCCCCCGTGGCGCAGACTCCGTCGACGATGAAGATAAGGTCTCGCCCCCTCAGAACTTGGGAATAGTCGCGGATCGGCGCGCAGGCGCCGGTGGCCGTGTCGACATGCGTCGCCACGACCACCTTATAGTCATGGTCGGCCAGCTTCTTTTCAAGCGCCTCCGGCAGGACCGCGCTTCCCCAGGAGCTTTCCAGAAGATCACAATCGAGTCCGAAGCTGGAGCCGATCTCAGCCATCCGCTTCCCGAAATACCCCTGAGAAAGGACGAGCGCTCTTTCCCCGGAGGCCAGAGTATTGAGGAGCGCCATCTCCATGGCCAGGGTCCCCGCTCCGGCGACGATGAAAGCCTCGCCTTTTTCACAAAAGACGACCCTTTTGAGGTTGCTCAGGGCTCCCCGCATCTCCTCGACCATCTCCGGCCCGACGTGGGAAACCGTCGGCTGGGCCAGGCTGTGGATGATCCGGGGATGGACAGGGCTCGGCCCCGGTATGAGAAGAAGTTTCTCTCTCAAGCGCCTTCCTCCTCTTTGAAGTCGTCCCCATTCTTATCAAATGACTGTCATAAATCAAGAGGACCGGGGGGACTTTCCGGACATTTGACAAACGCCGCCTGAACTGACATAAAGGGGGCAAAACAAAAGAAAGGAGTTCCTCATGCTTCATTCTGCAGGAAATCCCCCAAGGAAACAGAAACTTTTTCTTGTCCTGATACTCATCTCCCTCCTCGGCATCCTTGTCCCCGCACAAGGCGCTATCAAGAAGCCGGTCCAGGAAGGCCCCTCGATCATTCCCCGTCCCGCCAAGATAGAAGTCGGCAGAGGCTCTTTTCAGATCGGACAAGAGACCATCATCCTTCTTGCCTCCCAATCTGCAGATATCCAGGAGGTCGCCGAGTTCCTGGCTGCCAAGCTCCGGCGCCCCACCGGCTTCCCGCTCGAAATCCGTCCCGCGTCCGGAGAGGTCCCCGGGCAGGCTATCCTCCTGCGGACCGCAGACCGCCTGTCCAAGCTGGGTGACGAAGGCTACCAGCTCTCCTCCTCCAAAAACGGGGTGAAGATCGAGGCGGCGACCGCTGCCGGTCTCTTTCACGGCGTCCAGACGCTCTTCCAGCTTCTCCCGGCTGAGGTGGAAGGCAGCGGCCAGCCGGAAGGGATCACCTGGTCGGTTCCCTTCGTCAAAATCGAGGACCGACCTCGGTTCGTCTGGCGCGGCGTTCATCTCGATGTCGGCCGCCATTTCTTTTCCAAGGAGTTCGTCAAGAGGTACATCGACCTCCTGGCCATGTACAAGATGAATACGTTCCACTGGCACCTGACCGAAGACCAGGGCTGGCGGG
>DAIPLF010000149.1:0-5473 GCA_036769375.1 Candidatus Aminicenantota bacterium
CAGCTTCCCAAGCTGGGAGTCGCGGGTTCGAATCCCGTTGCCCGCTCTTTTCATTTTCCTTGGTGGATCGACCGGCCTAGAACAGATCTGAGGATCGTCGCATGAAATCTTGGCAGCTCCTCCTCGACCCGGTTCCGCGCCGCGGGGCGGCCAACATGGCCCTCGATGAGTACCTTTTTCGCGGTCTGGCTGACGAGCCCAGCACGACCGTTCGATTCTACAGTTGGGCCCGCCCCACCGCCTCCCTCGGCTACTCCCAGTCCGCCGACAAGGTCCTTGATCTTGAATTCTGCCGGCAGAACGGCATCGATATCGTCCGGCGGATGACCGGGGGGAAGCTCGTTCTTCACTGGCGGGAAATTACGTATTCCGTCGTATCTTCAGATGCCGGGACCTTTACGACAACCGTGGCCGAATCCTACAAGCTCATCTCTGAGGCCCTCATCCGGGGCCTTGAAAAAATGGGGCTCAGGGCGAGATTGGCCGGGCCGCCGCCGTCGTCTTATACAAGAGGGAACATGCCCTGCTTCGCCTACCCCTCGCGGGATGAGATCGAGATCGATGGCCGGAAGATCATCGGCAGCGCGCAGAAAAGAGTGGCCCGACGGTTCCTCCAACACGGCTCCATTCCTCTTCAGGATGACGAAGGGCTTTTGCGGCGTATTTCACTCGCCGGAGACAAGGTCTCCGAGTTACGCCGGGTCTCGGTCAGAGAGGCGCTGGGGCGCGACTTCGACCGGGATTGGGTGGTGGATTGCCTGGTCAAGGGAATGGCCGAATCTTTCGGGGTGCGGTTCGTGGCCTTGGACTTAGGAGCCGCAGAGGAGCAAGCTGTCCGGCGCATCCAGGAACGCCGCTATGAGGATGAAGACTGGACGCTGCGTGGCCCAACGTCCCGGAGTATTGATTTTCCCGATTTCGAGTGATACGATTAAGAGGTCATCTGAGTAAACAAACGATGAATGAAATTGAAGAGCTTTCCAAGCTGGAGATCCGGAGCCTTCCGCCGCTTCGGCCCATGGCTCTGGACGACCTTCATTCCAAGGCTCTCAAGAACCTTCATCTGGAGCTGGGAACAGGCCCGGTTCTCTATCTTCTCTCGCCGTCCTATTCCGTCCTCCATCCGACGGCCAACGAAACGATCACCGATTTTGCGACCAAGAAAGTGGCTCTCCTGGATTATGTTAGGGAGTACATTGTCCAAAACTTGGCGGTCTACTCGGTCCTCCTCGATGTCAACAGCTACTTCATCGAGCAGAACAGCTTCCTTGTCCTGGCCCGCCTGCGGGAGCAGGATTCCGGCGGACGCCGTTTCGAGATCAAGTTCTACACCAACTCACCGCTGGAGCTGACTGCCCACTACGAGGACAAGATCTACATCGGCCGGGATTTCATCGACCTCTTCAACTTCAAGCGGAAGCACTTCGGCGTCAAGGAGCTGATCGTTTCGGTCAAGGACCAGAACGAGAAGATGATCGACAAAGCGCAGGACAAGCTGGGCAATCCGCTCGAGTACAAGTCGTTCTTCCAGGAGATCAAGGAGCTGGTTTCCGAGCTCCGGTCGGAGAGCTTGCTCATCCTCCAGTCCCTGCCGCCCCATCTCGATTTTGCCAAGGTGAGCGCTAAGGACTTGATCGACATCAACGCCCAGTACCGGACGATCAAACACTATGTTATCGAGCTCCACGACGAGGTCGAGGAGTTCGAGAACCTCCTGCACTTCCACAAGGAGAATGACTTCGCGCGCTATGTGACCAAGTACAAGAAGGATGTGACCAACCTGATTTCTTATTTTAATATCAAGATCAACGGCAGCCTGACCCAGAAGATCTACGAGTTCAAGAACAGGGAAAAATAAGAGGGGACGGTCGTCTCGGCTAAAGCGAGGACCGTCCCCTTTCTTTTTTAGCGGGTGGGGCCTTTTTCGAAGTTGATGTCGCCGTAAGTCGTTGACAGCAGGATGCGAGGTTTGTCCGAGACCTCGGAAAACGCCCGCACGATGGTCAGCCGATCCTTCTCTTCGGTGGTGACGCTTCCGAAAAGGTTCCAGTTGATGTCGCTCCCTTTGGCCTGTGCCTCAAGGGCATAACGTTCTTCCCCGGGCCAGAAAAACGTGATCGGCGCGTAGGTGGCTCGCACCTCCACGGGTCCGGTGAGAGGAAGCGGGGTGAGCGTGATGTCTCCGTGCGAGAGAAGGATCGTGGTTTTCCCGGCGAAGTCGACCAGGTCCACATCCTCGTATGAGGAAGAGATGTAAATGTTCTCGCCGATGATGTCCTTTCCCGAGACGCTCAAATGGGTGCCGGTAATCTGGACGTCCCCCCGGACGGACTTTAAGAGTATCGGCTCATAGCTGCTGTTGATCTCGAGGTTTCCGGCGACACCGTCGGCCTCGATGGAAGAGTGTTCGGCGTCGAGGCGGGACGGCCCGACCCTTCGGAGCGTAACCTTCTCATAAGAGTTGCGGACCTCCAGAGGGCCAGTGACATCTTCCGCCAGGATCTCGGCATGGGGCGCTATGACCGTCGCCTTTTGGCTCAGGCTGCGCAAATCGACCATTCCGTAGGAATTTTCTATATTGACTTCGCCGGCAACTTGCGTCAGGAAAACGTCGGAATGGCGGCTCTTGATCGTGCAGTTCGATTGCAGGTCGGAGACTTTGACGTCCTCATAGCTGTTTTCGATCAGAGCTCCCCCCCGGATGTTGGTGAGCGTGACCTCACCGTGGGGGTTGTCGACTATCACCTCTCCCAACTGGTCGGCTTTGACGGGGCCGTAGGAGTTGGCAATATCGACGGCCAGGCCCAAAGGCACGGTGATCCGGAAGTTGGTCTCGAAATTCCGCCTTTTGAAATCGCTCCGGTTGGTGGTGAGGGTGACGCCCGCGTCGGCCTTGGTGACGACCGGATGGAGCTGGTTCGCTATTTCCTGCGCTTTCGCCTCGTCCCGCCGCCAGATCCGCTTTTCAAAGATGAAGGTGATCCGGTCGGTCTCCGCGCCCACGACATCGACCTCTCCGTGAGAGTTGAGCACTTTCAGGGAAGCGGGGAGGGGAGGCTCGATCACCTGCGTTTCTTGATAGGTATACTCATTGAAATCGAACGCGACGAAATCGTCCCAGATGACGTCGATCTTGCCGGTCTGGACATGGGTGAAGAAAACACCGGCTGCGATGATGAAGATAAGCAGGATGACCTCTTTGGCTTTCATCGTCACTCCTGCTCGGGTTTCGGGGCCGGCGCCTCTTCCTTTCTTTCCTTGAGTCCGAAATAGAGCTTCCAGGCTCCCCAGACAATCAAGGCCAGGGGCCAGAGCCGAGCGAGGACATCCCAGACATCGATGTCAAAGTTGTCCAGGATGAAAATGAGCCCGATGACGATGAGGATGATCCCCCAGCCGAGTGCGCTGCGTTGTTTTTTTGCCATTGGAATCTCCTTGTCCGGCCTTCAATCCTTCTTCGAGAGATAGTCGAAGATGAGCTTGGCGCCGATGACGATGACCACAACAGGCCAGAAATCGAGGATGGCCTTATAGCTGATGACCTCGAAGTTGCCGAGGAGCAGAATTCCGCCGAGGGCGATCAGCAGGACTCCCCAGAAGATCGAGCCCGCGGTGACGGCTTCGGTGGTGATGACGGCTTCGTCTTCCTCGACCTCCCCGCCGACCAGGGCCCGGCGGTTGATCCTGTTGGCCGTGTTCACCGAATCGATGATCTGGAAGATGTAGAATGCCCCGAGGACGATCGCGGCGAACGGCTGGGACTCGCCGTGCTGCTGCATGGTGACCAACCCGGCGAAAATGATCAGATAAATGAATCCCTTGATGACCTCTCCGTTGTAGAACGGGCCGGCCCCGAAGGGGAAGAAGAAGGACAGCAGGAATGCCAGGATCGGGGACTTGCGGGGCTTGGGCAGGACGATCTTTTCTTGGACAATGACTTTCTCTTCCATATGATACCTCCTATTCGGTATATGGATGATCCTCGTTTCCGCTGAAGATCTTCCAATTCTTCACGGAAACGAAGACGTTTTCTGCGGTGTCACCCAGCCGGTCCGTGAACGAGCCGGCTTTGGCATAGAGCTTCTCCACCTGGCCGTAGCCTGTATGGATCCTCTGGTCGATGGCCCGGTCGATGTTTCTCTTGTCCGGGTTGAAGAGATAGAAAGAAAGGAGAGTCATGAAGATCGTAGCCGCGGCGAAGACGGGCTGGAGAGAGGGCTTGAGGACAAAATCGAAGGAGAAGGAGAACTTCTTTTTCTGCTCAGGAATGGCCATAAGCCGGGCCTTCAGACTGGGGCTCACCTCGATCTCGGGAAAGCCGGCCAGCGCCTTTTGAGCCCTGCCCAGAACGGCAAGGAGGGAAGCGCAATCCGGGCAGCCGGCGAGATGGCTCTCCATAAGGGCCATTTCCGCCTGGCTCAGATCACCCTCCAGGAAAGAAGAGAGGAGTTCCTCGATGCGTTTACAGTCCATGGATGTCCTCCTTCTTGTCCTTGAGGATCCTGGCCAGCTGAAGCCGTCCGCGGTTTATCCGCGACTTGACCGTGCCCAAGGGGAGGTCCAGGATTTCAGCGACCTCCTCGTAGCTCTTGTCTTGGATGTCTCTCAGGATCACCGCCACCCGCGTCTCAGGCGCAAGGCGGTTGAGGCCATCCCAGACCAGTTTCCGGTCCGCCTCCTGCGCCAACCCCGATTCCGGCCCCAGGGCCGCTTCGGGAGCGGCGGACTGCTCATCGAATTCATCGCGATGGGCTTTTTCCCATTTGGTCTTGCGATAGGTGTCGATGAGGTGGTTCTTGGCCAGGGTGAGAAGCCAAGCGGTGAAGTTCTTCTCGAAGTCATACTTCCGGAGGGCGTTGTACAGCTTGAGGAAGATGTCCTGAGTCAGGTCCTCGGCTTCCTGGTAGCTGCCGGCGAATTGGTACGCCAGGTTGAAGACCCGCTTGGAGTAGGTGTTAACCAGCATTTCCCAGGCTCCTCGGTTGCCTTTCAGGCATTGTCTGATGACCTCGTTTATATCCACTCACTTCACCCGGATTGACGAGATTCGTGCGGCGAAAGTTCCTTCCATTCTAATGAAATTTGGGGGGCAATTCCATAAGGAAGTGCCTTGACTAAAAAAGGGAGATATGCCAGGATGGATTTTCTTACACAGAAAAGAGAAACTCTAACCCACGGAGGTCCACATGGAGGGCATTATCGGCTACGGAGCCAGCATCCCCCGGAACCGCATCAAGGTCGAGGAGATCGCCAAAGTCTGGGGCGCGGACGCCCCGAGCTACCGGAAAGGTCTTCTCGTCGATGAGAAGTCGGTCCCCTCGCCCGATCAGGACACGATCACGATGTCCGTTGAGGCTTCGAAGTGCGCCCTGAAGCGGGCCGGCATCAACCCCAAGGAGATCGGGGCCGTTTATATCGGTTCCGAGTCCCATCCCTATGCCGTCAAGCCCAGCGGCACCGTCCTGGCCGAGGC
>DAIPLF010000507.1:0-1553 GCA_036769375.1 Candidatus Aminicenantota bacterium
CGAGAAACCGTGCCCGCTCAGTCGTCCACGGACTTCCTCACCCACACCCTTCGCCAAGGCAACAGAAGAGGTCCATGCCGCCTCGCTTCCGGATGACCTTCTTCGACTATGGCCCTCGCCTAGGACAATATAAACCAAGATAATCGCTGCTGGAGGGAGTTTGACAGGACGGGCGAAACGGCCATAATAGGGGAGTCGCGTCAAATCCTCCCCGAGGTAATAGATGTTCGATCAGCTCTCCGCCAGGCTAGACAAGGTCCTGAAGTTCGTCCGGGGCGAAGGCAAGCTCACCGAGAAGAATATGGCCGAGGCCCTGCGGATGATCCGCCTGGCCCTCCTCGAGGCCGACGTCAACTATAAAGTCGTCAAGGACCTCATTGAAAGGATCCAGGCCAAAGCTTTGGACCAGAAAGTCCTGGACAGCCTGAGCCCGGCCCAGCAGGTGATCAAGATCCTGCGCGACGAACTGACGGGCATCCTCGGCCAAGAGGCCAAACCCCTGCGTTTCTCCGGCCAGCCCCCCACCATCCTGATGCTGGTCGGCCTCCAGGGATCCGGGAAAACGACCTCCTGCGGCAAGCTGGCCAAGTGGTGTCTGACCCTGCAGAAAAGCCCGCTGCTCGTGTCCTTCGACCTCAAGCGGCCGGCCGCCCAGGACCAGCTCCAGATGATCGCCGGTCAGCTCGGGCTGCCCTTCTACGAGATGAGCCGGGAGCAGATGGCCACACCGCAGAAGGCCCTCAAGGACCTGATCGTCCACACCAGGAACCGGGGCTACGACCCGCTCATCGTGGACACCGCCGGCAGGCTCCACATCGACGAAGACCTCATGACGGAGCTCCGCCTGGTCAAAGAAGCCCTTCAGCCGACGGAGATCATCTATGTCGGGGACGCCATGACCGGCCAGGACGCCGTGAAGTCCGCCCAGGCTTTTGAGGAGAAGATCGGGCTGACATCGGTCATCCTGACCAAGCTCGACGGCGACGCCAGGGGAGGGGCCGCGCTATCCATCGTTGCGGTGACAGGGAAACCCATCACCTTCGTGGGGACCGGCGAGAAGTTCGACAAGCTCGAAGTCTTCCACCCCGACCGCATGGCCTCCCGTATCCTGGGGATGGGTGATATCCTCAGCCTGATCGAGAAAGCCGAGCAGGAGGCGGATGTCCAGGAAGCGGAGGAGATCGCCCGCAAGCTGGGCAAGGAGGAGTTCACCCTCGATGACTTTAGAAAACAGCTCAAGCAGATAAGGAAGATGGGTTCTTTCTCCCAGATCCTGAAGTATCTCCCCAGCGGCGGGATGTTCAAGAACCTGGCCGGGGTGGAGATGGACGACCGTAAGATCCTCCACTACGAGGCCATGATCGGCTCGATGACACCCCGGGAACGGGAAGACCCCAGGATCATCGACGGCCGGCGCCGCCTGCGCATCGCCAAGGGAAGCGGCCGTCCGGTCTTCGAGGTCAACCAGCTGCTTAAACAGTTCCTGGAGATGAAAAAAATGATGAAGAAGTCTCAGTTCAAGAAGGTCATCTCCAGCATCCCCCGCTCCCGCT
>DAIPLF010000150.1:0-5454 GCA_036769375.1 Candidatus Aminicenantota bacterium
GGGAATATGGCCGGGGCCGGACTCCCAATCCCTGCGTCCGCTGCAATGAGCGCATCAAATTCAGGCTATTGCTGCAGAGGGCCCGTCGCTTGGGCGCGGATTTCATCGCCACGGGACACCATGCCCGGGCAGCCCGCGATCTGGGAGACTCACAGTATTTGCTCAAGAAAGGGAAAGACAGAGCCAAAGACCAGTCCTACTTCCTCTACCGTCTCAATCAGGCGCAGCTGGCCAGGATCCTGATGCCGGTTGGCGAGCTGACCAAGTCCGAGGTTCGGGAAATCGCTAGGCGGCGCGGCCTTCCTGTAGCCGAAAAGGCGGAGAGCCAGGAGACGTGCTTTGCCCCACTCGGGGACTATCCCGAATTCCTGGCCGGACGCGCCCCCCGCGCCTTCCGGACCGGACCGATCAAAGACCTGGCGGGCCGCATCATCGGCGAGCACAAAGGGGTCGGCTATTACACCATCGGCCAGCGCCGCGGGTTGGGGATTTCCTCCCCCAGGCCGCTCTACGTAGTCGCAATTGACGCGTCGCGAAATACCATCGTCGTCGGACAGGAAAAGGACCTTTACCGCAACAAGCTTATGGCATCAGAGGTCCGTTTGATCTCCGGGGCGCCCCTTAAGGGACCAATCCTTGTCAAGGCGAAGATCCGGTATAGACACCAGGAAGCCAAAGCGCTTGTCATCCCAGTTTCGGCTCGGCGGGTGCGGGTGGAATTCGCCAGGCGGCAGCGGGCCATCACTCCCGGCCAGTCGGTGGTTTTCTACGAGCGCCAGGGTGTGCTGGGCGGGGGGATCATCGACCGCTCGCTCGATTGACCCGGCATCCCATCAGATCGGCCGGGTCGCTTTTTTTAGCCAGGCGGCCGGGACCTTTCCCAAGAGAGGTGTCAATTCTTTCCGCACCCTCAGATGATAGGCATTGAGCCAGGCGATTTCGTCTTCGGCCAGGAGGGCCTTGTCCACCAGCCGGAGTTCTATTGGACAGAGGGTTAGAGTCTCGAACTTGAAGAAAGTCGCCGTCTTGCATGACCTTCCAGGATCCCTGACAACAAGGGCCAGGTTCTCCAACCGGAGGCCGTAATCGCCCTGCTTGTAGCAGCCCGGCTCGATCGACAGGATCATCCCAGGCTCGAGGCTAATGCCAAAACCGCGGGCGGGAGAGATTCCCTGCGGCCCCTCATGGACATTGAGGAAGGCGCCGATCCCGTGTCCGGTTCCATGCCCGTAGTTCAGGCCTCTATCCCAAAGGGCTTGGCGGGCCAGGACGTCGAGCTGCGGCCCGGATGTTCCCTGAGGGAAGGAGGTCCTGGTCAGGTTGATGACCCCTTTAAGGACGCGGGTGAAACGATCCCGCTGCTCTGCGGCCGGCTGCCCCAAGCAGACCGTCCGCGTTATGTCCGTGGTCGCGTCCAGGTATTGGCTGCCCGAATCGACCAGATAGATCCCCTTCGGCTGCAGGGGGATATCGGTTTCCCGGGTCACGGCGTAGTGGACTATGGCACCGTGGCTCCCGTAGGCAGAGATGGTCCGGAAGCTCAGGCCTTTAAAGCGGGGTTGACCTTTCCGGATCTCCTCGAGCTTCCGGGCCGCCGAGAGCTCGGTCACTCCGCCCTTGGGCACGGCCTTTTCGAGCCACCAGAGGAACGTAACCATGGCGGCGCCATCACGACGGTGGGCCTGTTTCGCGCCCCGGATTTCCGTGGGATTCTTGACAGCCTTGGCGAGGTACACCGGGCTCGGCTTGAACAGGAACCGTGCACCCGCCAGGTTTCTTACGACCCAATGGCTCACGGCCGATTCGTCAAGCCAGACCCTTTTTCCGGTTTGGCCTAGGCGATGCAAAGCCTCCGGGAAATCATCATAGCTTCTGAAACTCACGTCCTTCTTCAAGGCCGCCCTGACCCTGGGGCTGGTTTTTTCTCGAGCCAGGAAAAGCAGCGCATTCTTCCGCGTGACGATGGCATAGGCGATGGCCACGGGGTTGAAGGGAACGTCCGAGCCGCGGATGTTGAAGAGCCAGGCAATGGCATCGAGCTGGCTCAGAACGTGGGCGTCGGCATCCTCAGCCGCCATCTTTTGGCGCAGCCGGTCGAGCTTCTTGCCGACGCTCTCTCCGGCATACCGCTCTGCCAGGACAGTGAGCGGGCCGAAGGCCTGGGGCGGTCTTTGCTTCCAGGTCCTGTCAATGAGGTTGGCGGCAACGGGCTTGAGCCGGACGGCTTTCGCGGCGAGCCGGTTTTCGAGCTTCGCGTAATCCTGGTGGGTAATGAGCTGAGGGTCGAGACCAAGAGTTTCCCCCGGCTTGAGATTCCGGACCGCCCACTCTTCCCAGGACGGGACTCCAGGCGAGCCCCAGCGAAATAGGGTAAAGCCCGTGCCGCGAAGCTCCCGCTCTGCCTGGAGATAGTAGCGGGAATCGGTCCACAGGCCCGCGTCTCTCATCGTGACCAACGCGTCTCCCGCTGAGCCGGAAAAACCCGTGAGGAACGCCCGCCGCCTCCAGAATTCCGGGATGTACTCGCTTTGGTGGGGGTCAGTGCCCGGGACGAGGTAGGCCTGGAGGGCGTGCTTGTCCATGAGTTGACGAAGGGATGTGAGCGCTCTATTCATGGCTTCCCCCACAAATCCTGCAGGCAGACCAGTGATGGGGCCGTCCTTGTCCGCATCTCTATGGCCTTAACGGCCGCGCTGGCCGAAGGGATGGTCGTGTAGCAGGGGACGCGGTAGCTGAAAGCGACCCGGCGGATCTTCTGGGCGTCGCTCAGCTCCCGGCCCCCGGCCGGCGTGTTGAAGATCATCTTGACCTTTCCCCGGCTGAGATCGTCGAGGATGTTCCTTCTCTCCAAATGGACCTTGCCGATGGTGTCGATACGGAAGCCATGGCGCCGCAGGTACTGGGCCGTCCCCTCGGTGCCCAGGAAGGTGAACCCGAGCTGGTCAAGCTTTTCGATCAGGGGCAGAACCCTTGGCTTGTCCTCGTCCGGCACACTGATGAAGACCTCTCCCTCCCGGGGCAGAAAAAAACCGGCCCCTTCTTGGGACTTGAGGAAGGCGAGCGGGAACTCGCGGTCGATGCCGATGGACTCCCCTGTGGAGCGCATCTCGGGGCCGAGCACCGGGTCCACTTCGAGGAACTTATCGAAGGAGAAAACCGCCTCCTTGACTGCGTAGAGGTCGAGTTTTCTCCGCGGCAGGTCGAGGTTTTTGAGCCTCTCTCCCATGATCAGCCGGGTGGCCAATTTGGCCAGGGGGATCCCGGTCGCCTTGGAGATGAAGGGCACGGTCCGCGAGGCCCTGGGGTTGACCTCCAGGACGTAGACCTTGGAGCCCTTGACGGCCATCTGGACGTTCATCAGGCCGACGACACCCAGAGCCTTGGCCATGACCTCCACCTGCCGGCCTACCTCCTCGACCAGACGGTCGGCCAGGAAAAAGGGAGGGATGACCATGGTCGCGTCGCCGGAATGGATCCCTGCCTCCTGGATATGCTCGAGGATCCCGCCGATATAGACATCCTCTCCGTCGCCCAAGAGGTCGACATCGAGCTCTACGGCGTTCTCGATGAACTCATCGATGAGCAGTGGATGCTCCCTGAAATACTCACGGTTCCGGCTGAGGTACTCGACCATCTCCACTTCGTCGTGAATGACCTGCATCGCCCGTCCGCCCAGAACGTACGAAGGCCGAACGAGCACTGGATAGCCGATCCGGTCAGCCGTGCGGAGGGCTTGAGCGGAGTTTTTGGCCAACCCGTTCCGCGGCCGGAGGAGGTCGAGCCGGGTCAGGAACCGGTCGAACTTCTGCCGGTCCTCGGTCTCGTCGATCGCCTCCGAGCTCGTCCCCAGGATGCGGGCCCGGTTTTCACTGAGCCCGACCGCGATCTTGAGGGGTGTCTGCCCTCCGAACTGGACGATGATGCCCTCAGGGTCTTCCTTCCTGTAGATGGCCAGCACATCCTCCAGGGTCAGCGGGTCGAAATAGAGCCGGTCGGAGATGTCGTAGTCGGTGGAGACCGTCTCCGGGTTGGAGTTGACCATGATGGTCTTGTATCCGGCATCGCGCAAGGCGAACACTCCATGGACGCAGCAGTAATCAAACTCGATGCCCTGGCCGATGCGGTTCGGCCCGGAGCCGAGAATGATGGCCTTTTTGCCGGCTATGGCGGGGACCTCATCTTCCTCCTCGTAGGTCGAATAAAAATAGGGCGTCTCCGACTCGAACTCCCCGGCGCAGGTGTCTACAACCTTCCAAACAGGAAAGATCCCCTCCTTCTCCCGGAGGGCTCTGATCTCGCTTTCAGCCATCCCGATAAGCTGTCCGATCCTCGCGTCAGAGAACCCCAGCTCCTTGGCCCGTCGCAACAGGGAAGGGGGGAGGGCTTTCCGCCGGCAGGCCTTGAGCCCTTCTTCAAAGGCGACAAGCTCCCGGATGTTCTGCAGGAAGAACGGATCGATCCGGGTGAGGGCCGCAACCTCTTCAACGCTCATCCCCTGACGGAAAGCGTCGGCGACGACCCAGAGACGGTCGGCATTGGGCTGGCGCAGGTTTTCCTCAAGGACGGGGCGGCCGCCCTTCTTGCCCGCTGGCTCCAGGCCGGCCCGGCCGGATTCGAGGGACCGGATAGCCTTCTGCAGGGCCTCCTTGAACGTCCGGCCGATGGCCATGGTCTCACCCACCGATTTCATCTGGGTGGTCAGGTACCGGTCCTCCTCGGGGAACTTCTCGAAGGCGAAGCGGGGGATCTTGACGACGACATAATCGATAGCCGGCTCGAAGCAGGCGGGCGTCTTTTTGGTGATGTCGTTCAGGATCTCGTCGAGCGTATAGCCGACGGCCAGCTTGGCGGCCATCTTGGCGATGGGAAAGCCGGTGGCCTTGGAAGCGAGCGCCGAGGAGCGGGAAACCCGCGGGTTCATCTCGATGACCATCATCCGGCCGTCTTCAGGATTGAGGGCGAATTGAATATTGGAGCCCCCGGTCTCGACCCCGATCTCCCGCATGATCTTGACCGAGGCGTCCCGCAGCCTCTGGTATTCCTTGTCGGTCAGGGTCTGGGCCGGGGCCACGGTGATGGAGTCACCGGTGTGGACGCCCATGGGATCGAAGTTCTCGATCGGGCAGACGATGACGACGTTGTCCTTCCGGTCGCGCATGACCTCGAGTTCGAATTCTTTCCAGCCGCTGATGGACTTCTCGATGAGCACGCGGGTGACGGGACTGATGGCCAGTCCGAGCGGAACGAACCTATGAAAGTCGTCCCAATCATAGATGATGTTGCCTCCCGTGCCGCCCAGGGTGAAGGAGGGGCGGACGACGAGGGGAAAATGCAGACGCCCGGCGATCGCCACCGCCTCCTCGAGGTTCGAAGCGTACCCGGAATCAGGGACTTCCAGCCCGATTTTCTCCATGGCCCGGCGGAAGAGCAGCCGGTCCTCGGCCTTGCGGATCG
>DAIPLF010000151.1:0-5443 GCA_036769375.1 Candidatus Aminicenantota bacterium
GAGCACAAGATGGGCGACGCCCATCCCGAGAGCCCGGAAAGGATCCGGGCGATCTATGAGATGCTGGGAGAAGAAAAGAGGCTGGCCACCTTGACCGTCGTCCCTCCCCGCCTGGCGACAGAAAAGGAGATCGCCCTCATCCACACCCAGGAGTATATCGAGCAAATCAAAGAGTCCGCGGGCCAGGCGAGGGTCTATCTGGACCCGGACACTTCGACCTCTCCCCGTTCCTATGAAGTCGCCCGGCTGGCCGCAGGCGGCCTCCTCGAAGCGGCCGACAAGATCATGGCCGGAGGAGTCCAGGGCGTTTTCGCCCTGGTCCGGCCGCCGGGCCATCACGCCGAAGCTTCCCAGGCCAAGGGCTTCTGCATTTTCAACAACGTGGCCATCGCCGCCCAATATCTGGTCGAAAAGTGGGGTCTGAGGCGTATCCTGATCGTGGATTGGGACCTCCATCACGGCAACGGCACCCAAAATGCCTTTTATTCCCGAGCCGACATCCTCTTTTTCTCCACCCACCAATTCCCCTATTATCCGGGCTCGGGCCACTGGAGCGAAATCGGCGAAGGGAAGGGCAAAGGCTTCACCGTCAACGTTCCCCTGGAGCCCGAAAAAACAGACGACGATTTTCTGTTCATCTACCGAAGACTCCTCTCCCCGATCTCCGCAGCCTTCAAACCGGAATTCATCCTCGTCTCGGCCGGATTTGATATCTTCGCCGGCGATCCTCTGGGTGGGATGGAGGTCACCGCCAGAGGGTTTGGGGCCATGACCCATGAATTGACGGACTTGGCAAAGGATACGGCCAAAGGAAGGCTCCTCCTTACTCTCGAGGGCGGCTACAACCTTTTCGGCCTCCAAGACGGGGTCAGGAGTGTACTCCTCACTCTCAGTGGCCAAGAACCAGGGTCCCCAGCCAAGCTCAATGTCTCAGCTTCCCTCGAACGCGAGCTGGCACCGATTTTTAAGGTCCAGAAGGCGTTTTGGCCAGTCCGCTAGCAGCCTGTGTCCCCCAGGGGGCCAGTCGTCCCCTTTTCAGGACAAAATCCAGGCGAAACCGGCCGATCACCAGGGGGGGATCCTGGCATGGTTCTTGCTTTTAAAAGGAGCGTAGAGGAGAAGAGAGATGAGAAAGCAGGCCATCATCGCGGCGGCACTATTCTTTTTCACCCTTGGGCTGGCCATCGCTCAAACGGATGAAGAAGAGGCGAAATATACGAACGAATCCTTTGCCCGGCTACGCTATATCAGCGGGAACGCCTATATTCAGAAGGCCGCTGAGCAGGGCTTCGAAGACGGAGTCGTCAACATGCCGATTGAGGAAGGAGACAGGCTGGGGACGACCGACGGCCGGGCCGAGCTCTATCTGGGCAAGAAGACCTATGTGCGGCTGGATGAAAACACCAAGCTCGACATCATGAGCCTCCCCAAAAAGGGTTCCGACCTGACCCGACTGCGCGTTCTCCGGGGCAACATCTATCTGAGCGTGAACCAGCTGGGCGAAGAGAAGACCATCGAGGTGCACACTCCGGATACCTCCTTCTACGTGCTTGGTGAGGGCCTCTACCGCATCGATGTGTCCGAGAACCGGAAAACGGATATTTTTGTCTTCCGCGGCGTCATCGAAGCGGCCGGAGAGGAAGGCTCTGTCCTCCTCAAGAGCGAGCAGAGTCTCGCTATCGCCGAAGGCCGCTTCTCCGGACGGCCGGCACGCTTCATGGCTGTAGCCGAGGATTCCTTCGACCGTTGGAGCGAGGACCGGGAATCCGGTCTGGCCGCCCAGCTTGCCACGCGTCATTTGCCTGGGGATCTCGAGGATTTCGAGGCCGAGCTCGAGGAGAGCGGCGATTGGAGCTGGATCAGTCCCTACGGCTGGGTCTGGGTTCCCGGGGGCGTTGGCTCGGATTGGCGCCCCTACTACAACGGGTCATGGAGGTGGATGTCCCTGGCCGGATGGACCTGGCTTCCCTATGATCCTTGGGGATGGGTGACTTTCCATTACGGACGATGGGGATGGTACGGGGGGCTTGGGTGGTACTGGATCCCGGGCTCTATCTGGGGGCCTGGGTGGGTCGGCTGGTACTGGGGCGCCGACTATTACGGCTGGGCGCCGCTGGGCTATTGGAACTACCCCATGGTCATCGTCGACAACTGGTACTACCCCAATTGGAATCATCCCTATTATCCCTATAACTCCCGCGCGCTGACCATGATTCATAAAGACCAGCTGAGGGCTAAGAACATCTCCCAGGCGGCTTTACGCGGCGATTCCCTCAAGAACTTCGATAAGATCACCTTAACCACGCAGGGGCGGACGCTGAAGCCGGCGGCCGTCCAGGGCGGTAAGAAGTCCGGAGGCGCTCCTGCCCCAGGGGCTGAAAGGACCATCAAATCTCCTTCGGTAAAGGGCATGGCGCCGGCACCTCCTCCGACGTTGCGGCCGGCTGACCGGAGCGGCCAATCAGCCGGCGCTTCTTCCGGGGAGCGGAGGATTCGCGGCGACGATTCTTCCCGGACTCAGGGCTCAGACACTCCGAGGAAGCAAGGAAGCAGCACGATTCGCAAAGATTCTTTCGGCTATCCTCCGTCGCCCAGCATCAGCCTGAAGAAATCTTCGGATAGAAGCCGAATCTCAAGCTCGATCCGCAGCCGGTTCTACGATTCCTTGGGCAAGAGCGGTTCCTCCTCCAAGAGCTCTTCTAAGAGCGGGTCGGTTTCCCGGGGCAAGACCTCATCAGGGTCACGGGGATCCAAGGGGACGGTCTCTTCGGGCTCGAGGGGATCCTCCTCCGGCTCCCGACCTTCGGGGTCAAGGTCCTCGGGAGGTTCGGGAGGGGTCAGGAAGAAAGGCTAGTGTTCCTCGGACGCCTTCTCAGTGCCGTAGTAATCAAGAATCAACATGTGATCTTGGTGTGAACAGTAGCGGGAGGGCTCCGTCCCGGACAGAAAAGCCTCCCGGATCGGCCACAAGCAGTCCGGTGTTGCCAAGAGCCCCGTTTTCCGGTCGATTTCGATAAAGTTTATGTTCGGGGGGACTTCGAAATCCTCAAAAAAGGGTTCGCGTCCCTCCGCCTTCGCCTTATTCTTTTCCTCGTCGATGAGTCTCTTCATAAAGGAGACCCAGGCCGGCAGGGCGGCCACGGCGCCGGATTGCCGCTCTCCAAGGGAAATCCGGGATTCATTGCCGACCCAGACTCCGGCGCAAATAGAGGGAGAGAATCCGATGAACCAGGCATCCGAATAATCGCTGGTGGTGCCCGTTTTGCCGCCAAGCGGAATGCCTAGGTTGCCGGCAAGGGGCGACGCTGTTCCCCTTCGGATAACACCCTCCATGAGCGAAGTGACAAGGTAGGCGGTCTGGGGAGTGATGACCTCCTCGGACTCGACCCTTGCTTCCTCCAGGACGTTACCCTCACGGTCCTCGATCCGGCTGATGAAGTAGGGCCTGACCCGGACGCCTTTATTCGGGAAAACGGTAAAGGCAGAGACGAGTTCCAGCAAGCTGACCTCGAACGTCCCCAGAGAAAGAGAAAGATAGGGATAGATCGTCGAGGTCAGACCGAATCTCCGGCAGTAATCGACCCCTGTCTGGGGCGAAATATAGTCAAGCAGCCGGGCCGTCACGACGTTGCGGGACTCTTCGAGACCCATACGCACGGTTACGGCGCCCTTGTACTTCCGGTCATAATTCTTCGGCGCCCAGGACTGGCCCAGCCATTTATCGGGGAATTCGACCGGCTCGTCCATGATGATCGTCGACGATGTAAAACCATTGTCCAGCGCGGCGGCATAGAGGAGCGGCTTGATGGCCGACCCGGCCTGCCTCTGGGCCTGGGTCGCCCGGTTCCATTCGCTGCGCTCGAAGGAATAGCCGCCGACCATGGCCTTGACCTGTCCGGATCGCGGGTCGATGGCCAGGAAAGCGCCTTGGATGACCGGATGCTGATCCAAGGACGCTTCGAGATCCCTGGCCACCGGGTCTATTTTTTTAACCTTGACCTGAATGACGTCGCCGCGCTCGATGAGCTTCTCCAGGTTGTCAGTCCTGGTCCAGCCGATATCCTTGTTTTGCAGCTTGCCCGTGTACCGTTTCACCTTGACCATGGCCTCCCCGCGGGATACGGACAGGACAACGGCATCCGTGACCTCATTCTCCTCCACGTAAGACGTTAGCCAGCTGTCCAACCATTCTTCATCGAGCTTCTCTTTCCCTTCCTTGAGCAGGTTCCTTTTATCTTTGCGCCACCCTTTTCGTTTATCCATCTCCCGGAGCCGGGTGAGCAGCGCATCCTCGGCATCTCTCTGGAGCTTTG
The DNA here is from genome assembly GCA_036769375.1 of Candidatus Aminicenantota bacterium. GTDB lineage: Bacteria > Acidobacteriota > Aminicenantia > Aminicenantales > UBA8522 > UBA8522. Next base: position 4,314 of record DAIPLF010000151.1, read on the forward strand.
GATTGAGAGTCGTGTAGACTTTGAGTCCTCCCTGGTAGAGGATTTCGCTGCCGTATTTATTCTCGATATATTTCCGGACTTCCTCGAAAAAATAGGCGGCAAAATCGGAAGACCCTCGCCGCCAGGGGAGCACGGCCATGGGCCTGGCTTTCGCTTCCTCTCCTTGGGCCTTGGTGATGAATCCCTCCTCCACCATCCGGTTGACCACATGGTTGCGGCGGCGGAGGGTCGTCTCCACGTTGGTGTATGGGGAATAAACGGAGGGGCCGCGGAAAATCCCGGCGATGAGCGCCGCTTCCTCCAGGCTCAGGTCCGCAACGCTCTTGCCGAAATAGAAATTCGAGGCCGACTCCACGCCATAGACCCCATGGTTGAGGTAGAACTGATTGCAGTACATCTCCAGGATCTTCTCTTTGGAATACTGTTTTTCGATCTGCCTGGAGAGGTACATCTCCTTGAGCTTTCGGCCGATGGTCTGCTGAGGATAGAGGAAGAGGAGGCGGGCCAGCTGCTGGGTGATGGTGCTTCCGCCCTGGGGCCTCCGGAGGAGACGTCCCGACCGGATGTTCTCTTTGAACGCTCTCAGGATCCCCAGGAGGTCCACGCCGTGATGGCGATAAAAGCGGGGGTCCTCGGTGGCGATGATGGCCTTTTTCAGGATGTCCGGTATCTTGTCGGACGGGACCTCCACCCGCCTTTCTATGGCAAAATCCTTGATGACCCGGCCTTCATCCGAGTAGAGCTGGGTGATGATGTTGGACTCGAAGGTCTCGAGCTCCGCAACCGAAGGAAGGTTCTGCCTAACGGCTCGATTGGCGCCGAATCCGGCCCCGAGAAGCGCGGCCGCGCCGAGAGGGACGATGATCTTGAGGACCTTGAGGGCCTTCTTTTTGTCCGGTTTCTTTATCCGGATCCGAAGGACGGCTTTCTTTTTCTTGGGGGAGGTGTTTTCTCGAGACATCGCGGTGAGTTTTTAATATACCAAAACGCCGGCCAAAAACCAAATCTGGGGACGTTCCCCAAGGTACCACCCTACAGTTCAGGTCGGGATTTTATGAGCCACGGACAATTTGATATGGGGCATGGGAATCTGGGCAAAGGACGTCCGTCTTCCATATTGGAGAAGGATG
>DAIPLF010000152.1:0-5394 GCA_036769375.1 Candidatus Aminicenantota bacterium
GCGTTGACACCTCAACCCGTGCATCGTTACAATGGACCCGTGAAAAACGAGGCCGGGCACAAGGAGGTCCTAAAGAAGCTCTCGCTCGACATCGGGGTCGAGCTTTTCGGTGTGGCCGATATCGTTCCGATCCGCGGAGAATTCCATTTGCAGGAAGAGCTGAAAGGCAGCTTTCATCGGGGCATCGCCCTCGGCAAAAGGGTCTTGGACACAGTGCTCGCCGATATTGAGGACCGTCCGACGGCTCTTTATCTTCATCACTATCGCCAGCTCAACTTTTTTCTCGACCGGGCGGCTCTCGTCCTGGCCGCGTTCATCAGGGATCAGGGTTTCAGGGCCCTCCCGATCGCCGCCTCTCAGATCATTGATTGGGACAACCAACTGGCCCACCTCTCCCACAAAAAAGTGGGGCGACTAGCCGGCTTGGGTTGGATCGGCCGAAACAACCTTCTCGTCCATCCGGAGTACGGCGCGCAATTCCGTTTGGCCACGGTCCTCACCGACATGCCCCTTGAGGCTGACCGGGTCCTGGACAGGGAATGCGGCGACTGTTTCGAGTGTCTTGCCGGTTGCCCCGCGGCGGCGATCCGGCCGGAGAGGGAGAACTTTGACCATCGGGCCTGTTTTGAAAAGCTCAAGGAGTTCAGGAGGTCGGGCATTGTCGGCCAGTTTATCTGCGGAGTCTGCGTAAAAGCCTGCCGCCCCAGCAATCTCCAGGCCGTACCCCCGTCCGGCGCGGATTTCCGGCGCTCAAAGGCGACCCCATGAATATCTTTCAATGGTTCTTAGCGTATGGTGTTGTCTATGCTTTTTTCCAGATCATGCCCGCCTTCATCCATGGCCAGTTCGCTGGTCCGGTGGGCCGGAGCGAGGCCTTCGATTTTCTAACTCCCTTGGTTATGATCCCTGTCGCCCTGGCTGTCTTCTTCAAGCTGAGAAAGACGGCGGAGATGGAAGGCTGGAGATCGTTACCGTACTCGAGATCGTCTGCCGCCGTCTTCGTCCTGGGCCTTATCTGTTATGTCGAAGGCCACGGCCTCCATCTCTCGGCCAACGCCATCGACCGCCTGCTTGGCGACCAAGAGACTACGGCCTTGCATCAATCCGTCTATGTCTATGACGAGGTGATCAGCCATTTTATCTGGGACGGCGGTGTCCTGATCATTGCCGCCGGACTGATCCTGGCGGGTACACGGGTGAATTTCCCCCGGCTGTCATGGTTTCAGTGGGCGTTCCTGGGAGGCGGGGCCGCTTGCTTCGGTTTCTCTTATGCCGTCAACGCCATCGAGGGACAGACTTTGCCCCTCACACTTCCTGGAGCCGTCCTGATGGCCTTGATCTGCCTGTGGGTTTATAGGAAGGGCCGGAGGCGCCGGGAGTACAATGTGGCCGCCCTTTTCTTTCTAATGAGTTTTCTTCTGGGATTAGCGCTTTTCGCCTATTGGGGCATCGTCCATCCGGGCTTCCCGGAGTTCAGCGAACTCGGGTGGATCTAATGGGCTGCTATCCCGATGTCTTTTTGCAGGGAATCCAGACTTCGGTTTTTCGGTCCTCCGGCTTGAGCTCAGCCGGGTTCATATCCAGGTAGCGCTCCATGATGGGACCGGCCGGAACGTAACCATTTTCTCTCATCCAATCGATGATCTTGGTGATCGTATCAGGGGTGTCTTCATACGCCCCCTGGTGCAGGGAGACGGCGACCTGTGTATAGTTCCATTCCTTCATCACCAGAGGCGGCTGGATGAGCGCTTGGGGAGTCATCGGGAACCCGACCTCCCATTGCAACTCTTCAACACTTACGCTGGCCGGGCTGTTGTAGTATATGCCCATCAGAGGTCCGGCAGGTGCGACGTTCTGGTGGCGCATCTCCTCCGCCATCTTGGCGATCGCCTCCTGGATCTGGGTATACGTCCCCTTGTACTCGATACAAAAATAGGCGAAGGGCTCGATCGTCTGAATGCTAACCACAGTGTTTTGGGCGGCGACCGACCCGCCTGCCAGCACGAAGATCAAGAAGGCAAAAAGTGACCACGTCCCTGTTGCCGCACGGTTCTTTTTCATTGGCTGAACCTCCCCGTATGATTTCATTCCATCCGCTTCACCCAATTCTATCATGGCCCAGGCAAAAAGCAACCTTGGACTCCCGGCCTAGTTCTTTAACTTGACGATGTCCCATTTCCTGAGGGCGGACGCCAGCCAAGAAAGAGTCTGGTCGATCGACAGGGGAGTTATCGAGATATACCCCTGGGTGAAGGCCCAGGTGTCCGTGTCCTTTTCTCCCCCCGTGAGTGGCCGGTAGACGGACCAGTATTCCGTCTTCCCCTCGGGCGAGGTTTTTTTTGCATAATGTTCATCAGCTGGGCGCTTGTCCTGCCTGGTCACGAGCACTCCCCTGATCTGGCTCATGGGACGAGCCGGAAAATTGACGTTGAGGTAAGTTCCCGGAGGGAGGCCTCTTTTCCTGACCTCGAGGAGCAGTCTCGCCGTAAACTCGGCCGCCGCAGCGTAATCCATCTGATCCCCCTCCTCAAGGGACACGGCGATTGCGGGAATATCCCGATACGCCGCTTCGCGGGCGCAGGACACGGTGCCTGAGGAGAAGGTGACGACACCCGTGTTCTCCCCCTTGTTGATTCCGGAGACGACGATATCCGGGAGATGAGGCAGGAGGGAGGTGAGAGCCATCCGGACACAGGTCGCCGGTGTGGCGGCGATGGCGAACCAGCGACTGCCCTCGGTCTCCCAGGATTCGATATTTATCGGCCGCCCGAAGGTAAAGCCATGCCCGACGAGGCTTTGGTTTGCAGCCGGTGCAGCCACCGTCACCTCTCCCAACGACCTGAGCCTGTCGAAGAGGGCCTTGATGCCGGGCGACTGGAATCCGTCGTCATTGGAGATCAGTATCCGGAACGGCTGTTGGCCGGGAGAAAAGGCTTGGGAAAGGCTTACGACAAGGAGCATAAGGCCTGCGAACAGGCACAGGCCGGATCGGCAACCTCTCGTGATCCGCATTTTTTCCTCCTGGCTGTCCCTTAAAGTCTTGGCTATTTCTTGTTCTTAACGTATTTGTCGAACCACTCGAACATCTCAGCGAGGACATCCAGGATGCTTTCGCGGGCGCTGTAGCCGTGACTCTCATAGGGCAGCATGACCAGCCGGGCGGTGCCCCCGAATCCCTTGATGGCGGAGAAAAGGCGTTCGGACTGGACAGGGAACGTCCCCGAGTTGTTGTCGGCTTCACCGTGGATGAGGAGTAGGGGTTCGTTGATCTTATCGGCGTGCATAAACGGCGACATGTTGATATAGGTGTCCCGGGCTTCCCAGAGGGTCCGGCGCTCGGCCTGGAATCCGAAGGGCGTCAGGGTGCGGTTGTAGGCCCCGCTCCGGGCGATCCCGGCGGCGAAGAGGTCGCAGTGGGCCAGAAGGTTGGCAGTCATGAAGGCGCCATAGCTGTGCCCTCCGACACCGACTCTCTTGGGGTCGCCGACGCCCATCTTGTCCAGGGTGTCGATGGCCGCCTGAGCATTGGAGACGATCTGGGCGACGTATGTATCGTTCATCGTTTTGGGATCGCCGATGACGGGCATCTGTGCCCCGTCCAGGACGGCGTAACCCTGGGTGACGAAGAAGAGCTGCGAGGATCCGCGCAGAAAGGTGAACCGGAAGGGAGAGTCTCTAACTTGCCCCGCGGTCCGGGAATCACTGTACTCCAAGGGATAGGCCCAGACGACGACCGGCAGCCGCTCGCCGGGCGTGTACCCGGGAGGAAGGTAGAGTGTTCCCGACAGCTCAACGCCGTCCGCCCTCTTGTATTTGATCAGTTCCTTTTTCAGCCCGGTGAGCTGAGGAGCGGGGTCCTGGAAGTCGGTGAGGGCTGTTTTTTTCTTACTTTTCATATCGGAAAGATAATAATTCGGCGGCTCGTTCGGCGACTCCGAGCTGATCAGGATCCTGTCGCGCGATTCACCCGGGAAGGCAACGAAGGCCTCATACCTTCCTTCGGCGCAGGCGAAGAGCCGTTTTTTCTCCAGGGTTTTGAGACTCATCTTGTCCAGGAATGGGCGGTTGCCTTGTGGGGAGGCGCCTGTTCCGCGGAGATAGACCCAGTCTTTATCCTGGAGGGCGACTTGCTCCCCGGACAAAGTCGTTGTCCTAACGACATTGCCCGGGTCGGCGTAGTCGTCCTGGCTGCTCAAGTCGAAGATCTTCCGGGGCGTCACCCGGGCGTTCTCGATATTGACCAGGGTGGTCGTCTGCCATCTCCTCTTCCAGTCGTACTCGGAGACCAGGGCGGTTCCAGGACCGGCCAGCCAGTCGACGCCTGAGTAGCGGTACTGGATCTTTTGTGCTTCTTGGGGGTCTGAGCTGAACGGTGCGCCAAGAGTCAGCATCCGGTCTCTGAAGGGGACCTCCTTTTCGGGGTCACCGCCGTCGAGCGCTTCGACCCAGACCAGCGTCGCTGGCCTGAGAGGCTGCCATTCCGGAGAGCGTAGGCCGGTAGGGACGCCGTTAAGCGGAACCTCTTCGGCGGCGGGGAGGTCGGCCAGGACCTTGACGAGATCGCCGTCCCTGTCCCATATCTCCAGCGTGTGGGCAAAGTCGAACCAGGGGAGGCTGTGAGAGAGCGGTTTCTTGATCCGGCGCACAAGAAGGTAACTGCCGCTGGGTGCTGGATCGGCGGTGACGTAAATGCCAGGCTGGCCGATCTTGCGGGTGGCTCCTTCAGCCGCATCGATTTCGACGAGCTGGGAGGTTGCGTAAAACTCGAAGAGGGAGTCGTCTTGGGGGGACTTGAGGAGGTCCTGGTAGGTTGCGACCTTGGAGACCTTTCCATAGGTTTCCTCGATCACCGGGCCGACCGGGACCGCCGGCGCCTGGGGGGAATCCCCTCGGCCTTCGACGATCGTATTGACGATAAGATGCCGGCTGTCCGGCAGCCAAGCGAATCCGGTTCCCAGCACGGTGTTCAGGATGGACGCAGTCAGCGCCTTGGCCTCAGACGATACAGCGTTGACCACCCAGAGTTCAGCCCCGTCGTCCTTATAGCGGGCGAAGGCGATCCACCGGCCGTCAGGGGACCATTGAGGGAAACCCATCTTGACGGCTTCGGGAAGGGCGACCTTGCGGGTTTTCCCGTCCTTGAGGGAGACGAGCGAGAGCGCCGTATAGTATGTTAGCTGCTGACGACTGTTCGTACGGGGCGTCAAGCGCATTCCGGCGAGCCGAAGCAGGGGCTGAGCCAGGTCGGAAATGTGCGGCATGGCTTGATAATCGGCCAGGACCATCATGTCGCTCCTGGGGCTGAGGACGGCGCGAGGAAAGGGCGGGGCATCGAGTATGTCGATGACTTCCTTGGGCGGAAGCCTGTACGGGGCCTGCCCGGAGGTGAAAACA
>DAIPLF010000153.1:0-5389 GCA_036769375.1 Candidatus Aminicenantota bacterium
TCATCCCAATTGTGGTCCCAGGCGTTGGCGATATTGAAGATCTCTCCGCTCGGCAAGGCTGTCCGGGCGCAGAGCAAGAGGGCTCCGGCCAGGTCCTTGACATAGACCAGACTGGTTTTTTTCCCCCCTTTGACCGTGGGTATGATCCCCTTGACCACGAGCTTGAAATAGGGAAGGAAGTCCCTGTCCTGGGGTCCGAAACCAGAACAGGACCTCAGGATCGTGACCGGGAACTCCCCCCTGAACTTGAGAGCCTCGCGTTCGCCGAACAGCTTGCTCCATCCGTAGGACGTCACCGGGCGGGGAGGGTCGCTCTCCTTGACGGGCACCCCCGTCCTCGACGGGCCGGCTGCGGCCTGGCTGCTAAGGACGATCACCTTGGGACGCTCTTTGAGCCCTGACAGGGAGCGGAAAAGACTTGCCGTTCCTTCCTGGTTTACAGTATAATAATCGGCCGCAGACAAAGATCGTGTTTTGCCGGCAAGATGGAAGACAGTGTCGAGGCCGGCCGGAAGCATCGGGATAGAGAAGAGATCCCCCCTCAGCAACCGGACATTCTTCTTCAGGAGGGCCGGTTCTTTATCCGGGTTCCGGACCAGGGCATAAACTTCCATCCCCTCGGCCAGCAGGAGGTCGATCAGGTGAGATCCGATGAAACCGGTTCCGCCAGTGAGGAGAGATTTCATCGAAGGGATTGTATGAAAGTTATCCCTTCGGGTCAACCTCGGCCGGACCGGAGAAGGAGAAGGCAAGAATGGACGTTTCTGGGGAGAAGGACCGTTAAGCACATCGCGGTGCTGGCTATCGTTCTGGGAACATGCCTCGGGCTGCTCCAGGCATCCACGCCGACGATGCCGCTGGACCAGGTGAAGCCCGGCATGAAGGGCAAGGGCAGGACCGTTTTCCTGGCCGGGAATATCGAGGAATTCGACGCCGAGATCCTGGGCATAATCCCCAATAATCAGCCCAGGCGAAACATCATCCTCGCCCGGCTTTCCGGCAAAGGTCTCGAGACGACCGGCATCATTCAAGGAATGAGCGGAAGCCCCGTCTACATCGACGGCAAGCTCATCGGCGCCATCGCCTATTCTTTTCCCTTTTCCAAGGAGCCGATCGCCGGGATAACGCCGATCGGAGAGATGCTGGCCGTCGCTGAGCAATCCGGGACGGCCAAACCCACCGCCGGCCCTTCCATCCCGTTCAAAGCCAGCCTCTCGCTGGCCGACCTCATGGCCGTGGCCAAAGACCTCGTTGCGGCCCAGCCCCCCGTTTTTTCCCGGGGGCAGGCGCTGTCGACGATCGGCGTCCCACTGGTCTTCGGCGGATTCTCTCGGGCGGTCGTTGAGGAGGCCCGGCCCTACTTCAAACAATGGGGGCTTAACCCCGTGGACTGGGGCAGTGCGGGCCAGACCGGAGCGGTTGTGCCGGAGGCAGGGCAGACCCTGCGCGAAGGGGACCCCGTCGCCGTCGAGCTGGTAGGTGGAGACCTCAACTCGGCTGCGGTGGGGACCGTAACCTATGTTGACGGAGATAAGGTCCTGGCCTTTGGACATCCTCTATACAACCTGGGGAAGGTCGATTATGCCATGGCCGGGGCCAACGTCGTCGTCGTTGTCCCGAGCCTCGAGAGCTCGTTCAAGGTGGCGACGGCGGGCAAACGGCTGGGACGGTTTACCCAGGACCGAACGGCCGGCATGCTGGGCGAGCTGGGAAAGATGCCGCAGCCGGTCCCGATCGAGATCCGGCTCAACGAGACCGGGGGAAGGACCAGGGAATTCAAGATCGAGCTGGCCAACGACAAGATCCTGACCCCTTTGCTGGTGAACATGACGCTTGCTTCTCTCTTGGCGAGCGAGGATCGCTCCATCGGCGACCTGTCCTATGGGCTCGACGGCGACGTCTACCTGGATAATGGGACCAGCGTCCATCTTGAGGACCTCTTCTCTGGTAACCTGGATGCCGCCGGGACCAGCCTCAGCGGCCTGCTGACGGCTGTTGTCTATTTTCTCAATAACAACGAGTTCCAGGCCGTCGGCATCCACCGCATCAGCCTGAACATCAGCTCCATCGAGGAGGCCCGGTTCTCCTCCCTGGAGAGGGTTTGGCTGGACAAGTACGAGGTCGCGCCCGGTGAGCGGATCCAGGTGAAGCTCTACTGCCGGGCCTTCGGCGGCCAGAGTTTCAACGAAGAAGTCTTCATCGAGGCGCCTCCGCTTCCGGCCGGCTCCGAGTTCAACCTGATCATCGCCGACGCCGCGTCCATCCACCAGATCGAGACTCTCCAATATCGCAGCCAGGATTTCGTCCCGCGAAGCCTGGGGCAGCTGATCCGCCTCCTCAACAACCTGCGCAAGAACAACCGCATCTACTTCAAGATGATGGCCTCCAAACCAGGGCTCTTCGTCAAAGGGGAGGAGATGCCGAACCTCCCTCCGTCGATGAAGTCCCTGTTCGCCTCTCCCCGGGCTGCGGCCTCGGCGCCGACGGAACTGACCCGGTCCACCCTCGGGGAATATCAGCTCCCCATCCCCTATGTTTTCCGGGGGATGGCCTCGATCCCCGTCAAAATCAAGGATTAGGAGACTCGGGATGAGCATGAACGGAGTCCGAAAGGCTATATTTATTATCGGAATAGTAGGGTTAATCTCCTCGCTCGAGGCCGTGGTGCCCCGCAAGTGGGAGCTCCGGACCAAGGACGACTTCCTCAAGGGCAAGCTGGAGGGAGTCTCCGTCTCCTACGAGGGAGTGCTGTCTCTCGCCCCCAGGGAAGACAAGCTGGAGGGTCCGTCCGAGGACTTCTATCTTTCTTTCCTCCTCGGACAGGACGGGACCGGCTATCTGGGCACCGGACATGGGGGAAAGATCTACCGGATCGGCAAGGACGGCAAGAGCGAGCTCTTCTATCAGGTCCAGGAGATGGATGTCACCTGCCTGGCGATGGACCCCAAGGGCGGGCTGTTCGCCGGAACCTCTCCCAATGGCAAGGTTTATAAGATTACCGGAAAGGACCAGGGAGAGGCCTTCTTTAACCCGGAGGAGAAGTACATCTGGGACCTGGCTTTTTCCGATGACGGCTATTTGATGGCCGCGGTCGGCGAAGCGGGGGGCATCTATAAGATCAACCAGCAGGGAGAGGGACAGCGGGTGCTCAAAGCCGAAGAGAACCACGTTCTCTGCTTGCAGGCATCAAAGGACGGGGGTTTCCTAGCCGGGAGCGGCGGCGTCGGAGTGATCTACCGGCTCGGAGCCGACGGCCGGGCGACGGTCCTGTTCGAATCGTCGTACGAAGAGATCAGGAGCTTGGCCCTTGACGGGGACGGCAATATTTATGCCGCCTGCGGCGGCACGCCGTCACGGTCCAAGAGGGAAGAGCCCGCCCCGCCTGCCGTCCGTATCAGCCCGGATGTCACTGTCACGGCTTCTGCTTCCGCCTCTTCCGCTGCGCCTGTGCCCGCGGCCCCGCTCCCGTCAGGGAAGGAGCCGGGAGCGCTCTTCCGCGTCCGGCCTGACGGCATCGCCAAGAAGTTGTGGGAGTCTGAAGACGAGCTCATTTACTCGCTGCTGTGGAAAGAAGGAGAGAAGAGGCTTCTCCTTGGGACGGGAGGCAGAGGCCGCATCTACACGATCGACCGCGATGAACGGGTCTCGCTTCTCCTCCAGGGCGGATCGGAGCAGGTCTACGCTCTCGAGCCGGCCGAAACCAAGGTCTATGTCCTCTCCGACAATCCCTCGCGGTTGAGCCTGCTCTCCTCCGAGCAGAGGTTCAGCGGCGAGTACATCGGAGACGTGCTGGACGCCCGGACCATCGCTTCTTGGGGACGGCTGGAATTTGACGGCCAGCTGCCGGCGGGGACGACCCTTCAGATCCAGACGAGGAGCGGGAATTCCTTTGAGCCGAACAGCATGTGGAGCGATTGGTCTCCTCCCATCCAGAAAAAAGAGGAGCAGATCCTGAGTCCGAAAGCCCGCTATCTGCAGATCAAAGTCCTCTTCAAGACTCAGTCCGGGAACGTCTCTCCCTCGTTGGACCGGCTGGCGCTGTTCTACCTGCAGGCGAACATCGCGCCCATCATCCAAAAGCTTGACCTGCTTCCGCCGAACGAGGTCTACCTTAAGCCTCCCGACCAGGAGGAAGTGATCTGGGGAGCGGAAGAATCGATCGCGGGCCGGGACCAGAGCCAGAAGGACGACCGTTTGCCCTACCTGGCCAAGAAGGTCGAGCGCAAGGGCTTTCAGACCGTGACCTGGGAGGCGAATGACGAGAACGGGGACCGGCTTCTTTACTCCGTCTCGATCAGGAAAGATGGAGAGAACGCCTGGCGTGTGGTCAAGGAGGAGTGGCAGGATTCCCTTTTCGTGTTCGACACTCTCTCCTATCCCGATGGGACCTATTTCGTCAAGCTCGGCGCCAGCGACCTGGGCTCCAACCCTCCGGGCTCAGAGCTCAAAGGGGAAAAGACGAGCCCTCCTTTGGTCATCGACAACTCCCTGCCCGTCGTCAAGAGCTTCACCGCAACCCGCGACGGGAACTCGCTCGACGTCGCCTTTCAGGTCGAGGATTCCTTTTCCTCTATTCAGGAAGTCGAGTACCTCATCCGGCCGGGGCAATGGCGGGTGATCTTTCCAGTCGACGGTGTCTGCGATTCTCTGATGGAGAGCTTCAAGTCCCGGCTGCCGCTTCCGGGAAACGCCGAGAACCTGGTCAGCGTCCGGGTGACCGACCGGCACCACAACGTCGGCGTCTACCGGCAGACGTTTTAGTCGTCACCCGCTCTTGGCCCGCTCGAGATACTTGTCTTCGCGGGTGTCGATGCGGACGACATCCCCCTCATTGAGGAACTGCGGCACGGTGACGATCAGCCCGGTCTCCAGCGCCGCTGGCTTGCTGCTGGCCGACTGCGTCGCTCCCTTCATGAATGGGTCGGTCTTGATGATCTTCAGTTCGACGGTCAGAGGAGGCCGGGCGGCGACCGGCCGGCCCTCGAAGAGTTCGATGGTGAAGACGATATTGGGGACGAGATAATTGACCCCGTCGCCCATGATCTCGGGAGAAAGACGGATCTGCTCATAGTTCTCGAGGTTCATAAAAACCGCGTCCTCCCCGGCTTTATACAAGAACTCCATTTCCACTTCTTCGAGGAACGCCTGCTCGACACGGTCTTCGGAACGGAACCGGTAGTTGAGTAGCGTTCCATCCTTAATGTTGCGCAGCTTTGTCTGCATCATCGCCTTCCATCTGCCCGGGGTGACATGAGTGGCTTCGAGCACTCGGAAAAGCTGACCCTCCAGGATGATGAGCATCCCTCTGCGGATTTGCGTGGCGTTGATCATGCGTCCTCCTCGGGGCTTCAACCAGCGAACAGCATCCTTCCTTTTAGCTGAACTGCGT
>DAIPLF010000004.1:0-16655 GCA_036769375.1 Candidatus Aminicenantota bacterium
GCGGGCTGTGGGGCCAGCCGACCGGCATCAACAACGTCGAGACCTGGGCCAACGTGCCGACCATTATCCACCGTGGCGCTAAGTGGTATGCGGCCATCGGGACGCCGACGAGCAAGGGGACCAAGGTGTTCTCGCTGGTCGGCAAGATCAACAACACCGGCCTCGTCGAGGTCCCCATGGGGATCACCCTGCGCGAGATCATCTATGACATCGGCGGGGGGATACCCGGAGGCAAGGCCTTCAAGGCCGTCCAGACCGGAGGCCCGTCGGGAGGGTGCATTCCGAAAGAACAGTTGGACCTGCCCATCGATTACGAAAGCCTGACCCAGGCCGGATCGATGATGGGGTCGGGCGGCATGGTGGTTATGGACGAGGACACTTGTATGGTCGATGTCGCCCGGTATTTCCTCTCCTTTACCCAGGACGAGTCCTGCGGTAAGTGCACGCCCTGCCGGGAGGGGACCAAGGCCATGCTGGACATCCTGACCCGGATCACCGAGGGCAAGGGCACCGAGGAGGACCTCACCCTCCTCGACGACATGGCCCATGCCGTCAAGGACTCGGCCCTCTGCGGGCTGGGCAAGACGGCGCCTAACCCGGTGCTGACGACCATGCGGTATTTCCTAAACGAATACGAGACGCACATCCGGGACAAGAAGTGCCCGGCTCATGTCTGCCGCCAGCTCAACGTCTACAGCATCGACGAAGAACGCTGTCTCAACAAAGGCAAGGGCTGCGACCTCTGTCGCCGCAACTGCGCCTCGGACGCCATCCGGGGCGCCAAGAACGAAGCCCACCGCATCGACCCGTCCAAGTGCATCAAGTGCGGCGTCTGTTTCGATGTCTGCAACTTCGGCGCCGTCAAGGTGGACTAAGGAGAGAATTGATGATCAACCTGACGATCGACGGAAAAAAGGTCGAGATCGAAGAAGGCAAGACGATCCTTCAGGCGGCCGCCAAGAACGACATCAGGATCCCCACCCTTTGCTTTCATCCGGTCCTCGAGCCCTACGCCGCCTGCCGCGTCTGTGTCGTGGAAGTCGGCCTGCGCGGCAAGACCGACCTGCTGACGGCCTGCAACACCAAGGCCCAGGAAGGCATGGAGGTCCAGACCAAGTCGAAGCGGGCCCTCGGGGCCCGCCGGATGAACGTCGAGATGCTGATGGCCAGGGCGCCGGCCGCCGAGCCGATCCAGAAACTGGCCAAGGAGCTCGGCCTCGAAAAGACGCGGTTCGCGATCAAGGACCCGAATGAGAAATGCATCCTCTGCGGCCTCTGCGTCCGGGCCTGCGAACAGATCGTCGGCGCGTCCGCCATCAGCTTCGTCGAGCGGGGCACCGATCGCAGAGTGACCCCTCCCTTCGGCGAGCCGTCCGAGGCCTGCATCGGCTGCACCGCCTGCGCCTATTTCTGTCCGACGGGCGCCATCACCTTTGAGGACAAGTACGGGCGGAAGGTCATCCACGATGAGCTTCATCTCGGCCCGTCCACGGCCATCCGCGTGCCCATCCGTCAGGCCGTGCCGATGGTGCCGTTCATCGATGACCAAGCCTGCATCCACTTCAAGACGGGCGAATGCAAGGTCTGCGTCAAGGTCTGCGACCGGGAAGCCATCAATCACGATATGCAGGATGAAGTGATCGAGGTCGAGGCCGGAACGATCATCCTGGCTTCCGGGTTCAAGTCGTTCGATGCCAAGCGGATCCCCGCCTACGGATACGGCCGTTTCCGGAACATCATCACGGCGCTCGAATTCGAGCGGATGGTCAACGCCTCCGGCCCCACGGGAGGGAAGATCAAGCTGGCCGACGGCAGCGAGCCCAAGTCGGTGGGCATTATCCATTGTGTCGGTTCACGCGACGAAAACTACAACGAATACTGCTCCCGCGTCTGCTGCATGTACGCCTTGAAGTTTGCCCACCTGATCCATGAAAAGGCCCATGCCGACGTCTACAATTTCTACATCGACCTGCGCTGCTTCGGGAAAGGCTACGAGGAATTCTATCACCGGCTGCTCAAGGAGGACACGAAGTTCATCCGCGGCCGCGTCTCCGACATCACGGACATGGCCTTGACAAAGCAGGAGGACGGGAAGCTGATCATCCGGGTCGAGGACACCCTGCTCGGGGTGGTCCGGCGCATCCCGGTTGATATGGCCATTCTGGCCACGGGTCTTGAAGCGGGGATGGACCAGAACCAGCTGGCCAGGATCTTCAACATCTCCCGCAGCCAGGACGCTTTCTTCCTAGAGCGGCACCCCAAGCTGGCTCCGGTTTCCACCTTTTCCGACGGTATCTATCTGGCCGGCACCTGCCAAGCTCCCCGCGATATCCCCGACACGGTCGCGCAGGCGGGCGGAGCGGCCGCCGAAGCCCTGGCCCTGGCAGACAAAGGCACCTTCGCCCTCGAGCCGGTTACCGCGGAGATCAATAAGGAACTCTGTTCGGGCTGCCAGACTTGCCTCGGACTCTGTCCGTTCACGGCCATCGTCTATGAAAAAGAAGAAGGGTACTCGAAAATCAATGACGCCCTATGCAAAGGCTGCGGCACGTGTGTCGCCGCCTGTCCCAGCGGCGCCGCCCAGCAGAAGCACTTCCGAGACGCCCAGATTTTCGCCGAAATCGAAGGAATATTGTTGGGCTAGAGGCTCTGATGTTGAACATTGAGGATCATCTTCCAAGGAGTTGAAGAAAGGAGAGTTCCGATGGGGAACAATTTTGAACCTCAAATCGTCGGTTTTCTGTGCAACTGGTGTACATATGTGGCTTCAGACTTGGCCGGCGTCGCCCGCCTCCAGTATCCTCCTAATATGAGAGCCATCCGGATGATGTGTTCAGGTTCAGTCAGTCCCCTCTACATCATTTCTGCACTCAAGAAGGGCGCAGACGGGGTCTTCATCGGTGGATGTCACATTGGAGATTGCCATTATCAGCGGGGAAATCACTCCACCTTGAAGAGGGTAACGATAGTCAAGCATCTGCTCGAAGCTCTTGGAATCGACCCGCGCCGTCTTCGACTGGAATGGATTTCCGCTTCAGAGGGGCCGCAATTTTCAAAAGTTGTGGCAGAATTCGTGAACCAGATTAAGGAGCTGGGCCCAAATCCCTTGAAAGGAACCTGAAAATGGAAGACAAAATTCGCCTCCACTGCAAGGAAATATTATCGGGGAAAAAGGTCGACGTCATCTGGGGCTTGAGAGAAAAAGACGGATTCGTTGCTCCCTTTCTTTTCCAGAGTCCGGAGGATCTCGATTCTCTCGTTGTCTCTTCCAAATACCCCCTGTCCTTTACCTGCCGGCCATCCAAGGAAACGATTATTTCCATCCTCCAGAAGAAAGAGCCGGGGTTGAGAATCGGCGTCGTCGCCAGGGGCTGCGATGAACGGGCGCTTGTCGAACTCGCGAAAGGCGAGCAAATCAACCTGGACCTGATAGAAGTCATCGGCTTTTCCTGCGATCAAGCGCAGGCTGAAGAATGCCTCTGTTTCATGCCTTTCCCTCAGAAGCTGCTGTTTGGAACCAAGGTCGAGGGCATCCCCGAAGATAAAGCCTTCCATGACTTGCTGGCCAAGGAACTCAAAGAACGCCTGAATTTCTGGCAAGACCAGCTCAGCAAATGCATTAAGTGTTATGGATGCCGGAACGCTTGCCCGATGTGCTTCTGCAAGGACTGCCGGATGGAGCAGCCCGTCTACACGGAAACAGGATGGCTCCCCCCGGAATTCCCCCTTTTCCACTTCGTGCGCTTTTACCACATGGCGGACCGGTGCATCGAATGCGGCGAGTGTGAAAAAGCCTGCCCGATGGACATTCCCCTCCGAAAAATCACCAAATACCTCCGGGCAAAAATGAAAGAGATTTTCGACTACCGGGCCGGCCTCAATGCCAAGGAAAAATCGCCGATCCTAACGACTCTCGATGAGGACCCGGTCAAGGAGTTGCAGGATGAAATACGATAACATTCCAACTGTCTGTCCTTACTGCGGCGCCGGCTGCCGTCTGTATCTTCAAGTCCTCGACCAGGAAATAATCGGTGTGTTGCCCGTTAAATCCCACGCCGTCAGCCAAGGCAAGCTCTGCATCAAAGGCTGGAATGCTCAGGAGTTCGTCTCTCACAAGGACCGCCTGTTGAAACCTTTGATCAAGAGCAACGGCCACTTCAAGGAGATTTCCTGGGACGAGGCCCTGGGAATTGTTGCCAAGAAACTCAAGGACTATCCTCCCGAAGCTGTCGCCACGCTCTCCTCGGCAAAATGCACAAACGAAGAGAACTTCCTGATGCAAAAATTCGCCCGCGTCGTTCTCGGGACAAACAACGTGGACCATTGCGCGAGGCTATGTCACGCCTCCACCGTTGTCGGGCTCGTGAAGTCCTTCGGAAGCGGAGCCATGACCAACTCCATCCCTGAACTTGAAAATTCAGCCTGCATCCTGATCATCGGCTCCAACACGGCTGAGCAGCATCCTCTTATCGCCCGCTATATTATGAGAGCCAAGGAAAAAGGGGCCATTCTGATCGTGGCCGACCCAAGGAAAATCACGCTGACTCATTTTGCCGACTTCCATCTTCCCCAAAGGCCCGGGACTGACGTCGCCCTGCTCAACGGATTGATGAATGTCATCATCTCCGAGGGACTTGAGGATAAGACCTTCATCGCGGAGCGCACCGAGAACTTCGAAGCCCTCAAGGAAATCGTTAAAAAATTCACGCCGGAATACGTCGAAAGAATAACGGGCGTCCCTAAGGAAAATCTCGTCCAAGCGGCCAGAGCCTATGCCAAGTCTCCCGCCTCGGCGATCGTCTATTCCATGGGAATCACCCAGCATACGACCGGCGTGGATAATGTCGTTTCCTGCGCTAACCTGGCCATGTTGACGGGGAATATCGGAAAACCCGGGACAGGCGTCAATCCCCTGAGAGGACAGGTGAACGTCCAGGGTGCGTGCGATCTCGGGGCACTTCCCAATGTCTATTCCGGCTACCAGAGTGTCGCCGACGAAAACATCCGGAAAAAATTCGAGGATGCATGGCACACCGCACTTCCTCCCAAACCCGGCCTGACTGTCGTTGAGATGATGCAAGAAGCTGAAAAGGGAAACCTGAAAGCCCTGTATATCATGGGAGAAAACCCGATGGTCTCGGACCCGGATATCGGACATGTCAAGAAGGGTCTGGAGAATTTGGATTTTCTTGTCGTCCAGGATATCTTTATGAGCGAGACGGCCGCGCTGGCGGACATCGTCCTCCCGGCCGCTTCCTATGCGGAAAGAGATGGCACGATGACTTCCACGGACCGCCGGGTTCAGCTCCTCACCCAAGCCATCGAGCCGGCCGGAGAGAGCAAACCCGATTGGCAGATCATTTGTGAGCTGGCAAAGAAGATGGGATCTCGGGAGTTTGAATACTCCTCCGCTTCTGATATCATGGACGAAATGGCGCACTTGACTCCTCTTTACGGAGGGATTTCCTTCGAGCGCCTCCGCGTCCGGGAGTTGCAATGGCCCTGTCCCAACAAAGATCACCCGGGAACGCCGATCCTGCATAAAGAAAAATTCACTCGCGGGAAGGGCCAGTTTCTTCCGATCGAATTTAAGGAACCGGCGGAGCTCCCTGACGAAGAATATCCGTTCATATTGACGACGGGCCGAACCATTTTCCATTTCCACACGGGGACGATGTCAAGGCGCGTCGCCACTCTCAACCGTGAAGTCCCCACCGGGTACGTCGAAATCAGCTTTAAAGACGCCCAGAAGATCGGAACGAAAGACGGGGACATCGTCACGATCACGAGTCGGCGGGGGACTATCAAGATCAAAGCGAAAATTACATCAAGGGTCAATGAAGGGGTCGTTTTTATCCCTTTCCATTTTGCCGAATGCGCGGCCAACATTTTAACCAATCCAGCCCTGGATCCCGTTGCCAAGATTCCTGAATTCAAGGCCTGCGCATGCCGGGTGGAAAGAGGATAGCCCCAAAATTCAAAATATCGTAAGGAGGAATAATGTCTAACAAACCCGTCGAGTGTGTCCTGACTGCGTGCACAGCCGGTAAGTACAAAGCCGGGCTCTCCACTGGGAATTACCTGATCCGGGGCTTCATGGCAGGGCTTTTTATCGCCGTTGGCGCCGCTCTGGCGACGGTCTGCGGGACAGGGCTGGAAAGTGTCTCTCCCGGTTTCAAGAGTCTCATCGCCGGCGCTGTCTTCCCTGTCGGCCTGATTGCGATCGTTCTTACGGGAATGGAGCTCTTCACCGGCGACGCCATGCTGCTTCCCATGGCCGCCATGGACAAGAAGACAACCTGGGGCCGCGTTTTCAAGGTTTGGTTCTGGGTTTACATCGCCAACTTCATCGGCTCCATTTTTTGGGCGTACTTGATGGTGGCCGGCCCGTTGAGCAAGGGCGGAACGGCGGAGTTGACGGCGTTCGGACAGAATGCCGTCGCCATCGCCGAAGGCAAAACCCTGCCTTATATGGCCGCCGGCGCCGTCGGCCTCTGGTCTTGCTTCATGAAAGGAATCGCCTGCAACCTTCTGGTCAACCTGGCGATCATTCTTTCTTTCACCTCGAAAGCGATGATCGGAAAGTTCTTTGGAATCTGGTTCCCGATCATGGCCTTCGTGGCCTCCGGGTTTGAACACAGCGTTGCCAACATGTACTTCATCCCGGCCGGGATCTTGGCCGGCGCCAAAGTGACCTGGGGTCAGTTCTTCGTCTGGAACTTGATTCCTGCGACTATCGGCAACATCGTCGGAGGCATGGTCTTCATCGGCATGGTCTACTACTTTTCGTTCAAAAAGGAATTTCCCCAAGAGACTTGAGATGCCCTTTAAAAAAGCGAAGTCGATCCTTGCGGCGGCTCTCTTCCTCATCGGCTCCATCCCCTCACTTGCCGAGACAATGGAAACCGGCAAAGGGACGCTCAAGCTGGGCCTCATTCTCCAGCCCACGCTGACCTGGACCCAGAGCGAGCTTTCGCCAAGCACGTCCCTGACCATGAAACGGGCCAGGTTTCTCTTGTTTGGAGAGATCATCCCCGGCAAAGTCAAGTACTTCGTCCAGACGGAAGTTGTCGGCTCGCCATCGCTGCTGGACATGAAACTCCAGTTTTATTATCTTCCCAAAACCGAGATCGCCATCGGGAGATTTCTGCCGAGCTTCACGCATTATATGCCCATGTCCACGGCCAAGCTGGACTTGATCAACTACCCCCTTATGGTTTTGAAGTACGGCATGTGGCGCCAGGTGGGCATCCAGACCACGACGACGACGCAGTACGTGGACTTCAACGTCGGGTTGTTCAACGGCTATCCCTCCAACAACTGGTCCGACAACAATGATGCCAAGGACATACTCTTAAGGGTCGCGGGCAAGCCCAGCAAGACCTTCGTTGTTTTCGGGAATGCCTGGCTGGGGAACGAGTTGGGGGACAAATCAGGAGTCTTGAGCAAAGACCTTTATGGCGGCGGCATTTTATTCGACAAGGCCCTTTCCGAAAGCAATCTGGCCATCAGTTTCAGGGGAGAGTGCCTCTGGGGAAAGGAAGATACGACCGACGGAAAGGTCGACAGCCTGGGTCTCTACGCCAACGTCGGCCTCAAGATCAACCCTCAAGTGGAGTTCCTCGTCCGGTACGACCTTTTTGACCCCAACACGAAAACCGGCGACAACAGGCTGGACTGGATCACCGCCGGGGTGAACTATTATCTTCAGGGCCAGAACGTCATGTTCTATCTCAACTACATCAAGAAAATCAATCAAGTGGGAGCGGGGCTCAGCGACCCGAAGGACGATGAGATCATTTTGCAGGCGCAAGTGTTTTTCTAATTGAAATCTAAAAAAAAGGTCCGCCTGACCAGGCTCTCCCCTCGGGGCCTGGTCCGGCTGGACGATATCGTCGCCATCGAGGAGCCGTTGGTCGTCTATCTCAACGGGAAGCCCTTCGTTTCCCTTTTTTGCACTCCTGACGCTCAACGCGCTTTAGCCGCAGGCTTCCTCTACGGCTCAGGGATTCTGAGAGACAAGACCGATGTGGCCTCAGCCGAGATCGAGGTCAAGGACAAGGCCGTTTGGGTCAACGTGGACAGACGTATCCCCGAAAAACTCGGCCTCGGCATCGGTTCAGGATGCGGAGGAAGTCCCCTCTTCGGTCCGACCGGGCTCATCCCTCCCCTGAAGGCCGGACTGCGGATTTCGCCGGAGACGATTTTTCCCCTGGTCGAAGAATTCCAGAGCCGCGCCCTGATCTTCAAAGAAACGGGGGGGACTCATTGTGCGGCCGTTTGCCGGCCCGAAGAGATCCTTTTTTTCTCCGAAGATATCGGCAGGCACAACGCGGTTGACAAAGTGATCGGACAAGCGCTCCTCGCCGGTATTCCGCTCGAGGATAAGTTGCTCCTTCTTTCCGGTCGGATCGCCTATGATATCGCGGTCAAAGCGGCGCGGGCGGGGATCCCCGTGTGCATTTCCCGTGCCGCCCCCACCTCAGCCGCGCTCGCCTTCGGCCGGAGGATCGGCCTGTCCATCGTTGGATTCGTCCGCGGAAAACGCATGAACATATACACTCACCCGGAGAGGATCATCCCGTGACCGCCGTCATTTTAGCGGGGGGCAGGAGTCGCCGCGTCGGAGAAGACAAGCTCCTCCTGAAATGGGGCCGTCTTACCCTCATCGCCCACGCCGCGGAAACGCTTTCCCCGCTCTTCGAGGATGTGCTGATCGTCGCCGGCCGACAAAATGTCAGGGCCCTGAGGAAGCTGTTCCCCTCACACCCGCGAATCGTCTTTGACGTCGTTGAAGATAAGGGCCCTTTGGGAGGGATTCACGCCGGCCTGATTTCCGCCGGCTCATTTGCCGCCTTTGTCATCGGCTGCGATATGCCCTTGCTGAACCCGAAACTCATCACCTTCCTAAAAAGCCTGAGGCCGGGGTTTGATGCCGTGGTTCCGAGGACGCCGAAGGGTTTGGAACCCCTGCACAGCATCTATACAAAAAATTGCCTCCCCGTCATCGAAGGCCGGCTGCGCGAATCCGACCTGAAACCGACGGCCGTCTTTTCCCGCCTCAAAGTCAGGTATGTGGAGCCGGAGGAAATGACGGCCTTTGACCCCGAGCTTCTTTCCTTCGCCAACATCAATACGCTCAAAGACTATCGAAACTTGGCCGGCCGGTTCGCTCCCAAAGAAGGCCCGGTCCGTTCAGCCCGGGCCGGCTCTGGTGACGCTGAGGAGAAATGCCGCTGACGGGATCGAAATAACCTCCGACTTCTTGACATCTCTTTGAGCCGTGTTTTATACTGCATGACTCGTGGCGAAGTATCGAACTCACGGCGGATCCCCCACGAGGCGTCCGAAGCGGAAAGCCATTTATAATCAGTAATATGGCTTCGTTGTGGTGGTTCGCGAGTGCAACAATTCTTGGCTGAGGAGGTCACCAGTGAATCATGCCCAAAGCAACATATACAGTCCGCGTCCTGTTTCGATCGCCAGGACTTTGCCTCAGATCACCGACCACCGCTTGTTCCAATTGAAACTGGAAGACGGGACTTCCTGGGAAGATTTCGGTCATCAGCCGGGCCAATTCATCGAGGTCTCCATATTCGGCAAAGGCGAGGCCCCCATCAGCATATCTTCGCCCCCAACGCGCTCCGAGCATCTTGAGATCTGCGTCAGGCGGGCAGGGTCACTAACCGATGAACTGTTCAAGTTGGCCAAGGGTTCCTCCCTTTCCATTAGAGGTCCCTACGGAAGGGGCTTTCCTCTGGACGTCCTGAAGGGCCATAATCTCCTCTTGGTTGCCGGCGGTCTCGGCCTGGCTCCACTTCGCTCTCTTTTGCTGTATGCCCTGGACAGAAGAAGCGAATTCAAAGACCTTGTCTTAATGTACGGAACAAACAGCCCTGATAATGTTCTTTTTAAGTATGAACTGCTGAGTTTCTTTGACCGCGATGACATTAAATATCTCTACAGTGTCGACCGGGACGAAGAGGGCATCTGGAAACAGTATGTGGGTGTAGTCACGGGTTTATTCGACCAGGCCGAGTTATCACCCGATGATACCTATGCCGTGCTCTGCGGCCCTCCCGTTATGTACAAGTTCGTCCTGCAGAAGCTTCTGAAGCTGGGATTCCCCAAAGACCGAATCTATATGTCGCTTGAGAGAATGATGAAATGCGGTGTGGGCAAGTGCGGTCATTGTGCCATCGGCGATAAGTATTGCTGTGTGGAGGGACCTGTTTTTCTGTACCCCGAGATTGAAAACATCAGGGAGGCCATCTGACCATGAACAAGACGATTTCGATATGTCCCTTCTGCGGGTGCGGCTGCAGCTTTTACCTGGTGACCGAAGGGAATAGAGTCATAGGTATAGAGCCGAGTCCCTTGCATCCGATGAACAAGGGAATGCTGTGTATCAAGGGCTGGAATTCATATGAATTCGTCAATTCTCCCAAGAGGCTGACCTCCCCGCTGGTGCGAAAAGATGGCCATCTGGTCGAAACGGGCTGGGACGAGGCTTTGCGGACGGTCTCGTCCAAGCTGAAAGAGACGCAGGCTGCGTACGGTCCGGGGGCACTGGCTTTCTTGTGTTCGGCCAAGGTGACGAACGAGGAAAACTTTCTGATGATGAAATTGGCACGGGCGGCCTTTAAAACCAACAATGTCGATCACTGCGCCCGGCTCTGTCACAGCTCCAGCGTGGCCGGGCTGGCCTTGACCTTTGGGTCTGGAGCCATGACGAATTCTATTCTTGAGTTCGAGGACGCCGACCTTTTCTTGATTGCGGGCACGAACACCACCGCCCAGCACCCCCTGATCGGAACCCGGATGATCAATGCCGTTGAAAAGGGCGCCCAACTCATTCTCATGGACCCGAGAGAAATACCGCTCGCCCAGTTTGCCGCTCTCCATCTGCGGCATAATGTGGGCACCGATGTCGCCGTTCTGAACGGCCTGATGAATATCATTATCCAAGAGGACCTGTACGACAAGGAATTCGTCGCCTCGAGGACGGAGGGGTTCGATCAGCTCAAGTCCGTAGTCAGCCGCTACACGCCGAGAGTAGTGGAAAACATCTCGGGAGTCAGCGCCGGGGCGCTGGAGAAGGCGGCCCGCATGTATGCCGGGGCACACAAGGCCATGCTGGTTTTCGCCATGGGGATCACCCAGCACACGACCGGCACGGACAATGTGAAGTCCTGCGCCAACCTGGCGATGCTCTGCGGAAATATCGGCCGGCCCTCCACGGGAGTCAATCCCCTGAGGGGACAGAATAACGTGCAGGGAGCTTGTGATATGGGTGCTCTGCCCAACGTCTTCAGCGGCTACCAGAGCGTCGCGGATAAAGGGCTGCGGAAAAAATTTGAAGATGCCTGGAAGGTGGAAAATCTCGATGAAAAACCAGGCATGACCATTACCGACATGATGATGGCGGCGCAAAAGGGAAATATCAAAGCCATGTATATCATGGGGGAAAACCCCGCCCTGAGCGATCCCGATTCTTCCCATATCGAATTGGCACTTTCAAATCTGGATTTCCTCGTGGTGCAGGATATTTTTCTTTCCGAAACGGCGGCCCTGGCCGACGTTGTTCTTCCGGCCGCCTCCTTTGCTGAGAAGATGGGCACGTACACGAGTACAGAGAGACGGGTCCAGCTATCCCATAAAGCCATCGACCCTCCGGGCTCGGCCAAGGCGGACTGGGAGATCATCTGCGCGATAAGCAGCCTGTCAGGCTATCCGATGCCCTATGGTTCCCCGGCAGAAATCATGAGCGAGGTCAACTCACTGACGCCCTCCTACGGAGGAATCACCTATCCGCGACTGGAGAAGGGTTTCGGCCTGCACTGGCCCTGCCCCAAGGAAGACCATCCCGGCACGCCGATTCTTCATAAAGACAAATTTACCAAGGGGTTGGGAACGTTCATGCCCTGCGAATTCCGGCCGTTGGCGGAGGCTCCGGATGAGGAGTACGATTTTCTCCTGACGACCGGGCGAATCTATTACCAGTATCATACCGGAACGATGTCCAGACGCGTCAGCGTCCTGGAGAGAGAAGCCCCGCAGGCACGCATTGAAATCCATCCTGAGGATGCCAAGAGGCAGGGGATACGGAACAACGACATGGTGGAGGTGATATCAAGACGGGGCGCCATGAAGGCGAGGGCGGAGGTCAGCACCATAGTTCCGAGGAAAGTGATCTTTACAACCTTTCATTTTGCCGAAGCCCCTGTCAACATGCTGACCAACCCGGCGCATGATCCTATTTGCAAGATACCCGAACTCAAAGGCTGTGCCGTCAAGATCAGGAGGAGCGCATGAAATCGATAAAAAAGGACCATCTTGTGCCGGTGCTCAATAGCTGGGCGCAGCGCTTTCGCCTTTTCGCCCCTGTCCGAGGAATAAACGGGGAGTTCATCCTCAGCCATTTTCAGAAGCCGAACTTTGACCTTGATTATAAGAAGCCGAGTCTTCCTCCGAAATCCACCTTGATGCCGCAGAGTGAAGTCATTTTTGAGGTGGAGAACAACGGCTACCGCGAGGTCGTAAACGCCCCGCAGACGATGCTCTTTGGCATCCGCGCGTGTGATGCAGCGGGACTGGTGCAGTTCGCCCGTTTTATGAGCCGGGACAGGGAAGATGTCTATACCAAGTCAAGGACGGACGAGACGATCAAGGTGGTGATGGCCTGTGACGGGCCTCAGACCGAGACCTGTTTCTGCACCACGACCAAGAGCGGACCCTATGCCAAGAAGGGCTTCGACCTCCAGTTCTATGACATGGGAGATGTCTTCCTGGTGGAAACGGGGAGTCCTCGAGCCGAGGCGCTGCTGGCGGAGAAGAGTTTCTTTGACCAGGATGATGGCAAAGCGGCGAAGCAGATCAAAGGATTCAAAGAGAAGGGAGTCCGGGCGATACCGGTGAGAGAGACTGTTCAAAAAGCCATGGATCGGCTCAAAGAAGGCAAGGCCGTTGAGAATGTCTGGGAGCGCTTGGGAAAGAAATGCATCGCCTGCGGCGGATGCGTCTATGTCTGCCCCACCTGCACGTGCTTCAACGTATATGACGAGGTCTCGGGACCGGGTCGAGGACATCGGATGAGATCATGGGATACCTGCCTCTTTGGGGGCTTTACCCGGGAGGCGTCCGGACATAATCCTCGCCCCGATCAGAACTCGAGACTCCAAAGACGGCACGAACACAAGCTGCTCTATTACCATAGAGACGATGTCGCGGATATGCTTTGTGGCTGTGTCGGTTGCGGGCGTTGCTCCGATTATTGCCCTGTCCATATCGGCACGTTGGAGGTTGTAGACGCCATTTCCGGACAATGATCATAAAATAAATCAGGAGGCGCATAAATGCCGGAGAAAAATATTCTCATCGTGGATGATGATAAGGATTTCGCGGATGCCATCAGTATCGTTCTGAAGAACAACGGCTATCAGGTGAAGTACGCTTCAAGCATTGCCGAAGGCCGTGATGTGATCACCAAAGAAAGGCCCCATCTGATCATCCTGGATGTGATGATGGATAAGCATACAGATGGTTTTGATTTCTGCCGGTTTTTAAAACAAGACGACCACTTCAAGAACATACCCGTGCTGATGGTAACGGCTGTTACCGAAAAGACCGGTTTCAAATTCTCGCCCAAAACGGATGGCGATTATTGTCCGGCAGATGATTTTATATCGAAACCCGTCTCTGTGAGTTTGCTTCTTTCGAGAGTCAACAAGCTGGTCCAAAGCAGCCAAGAATAATGACCCGGGTCACGCCTGCGGCGCCGAGCTCTGCCGGGTGACAGGTCCTGATCATCAACCTCTCAGACCAGGGCAGCCCGCCGATCCGGCAGCGTAAAAGATAACTTGCCCGGAAGGCCCCGGATTCAGTAAAATGACGGAGGGCAGTCCGGGCATGGAGCTGCCTCCTCAGACTCGAATGCGTTCTCGACAATTTTCCTTGCGGACAAAGCTTATCCTCAGCTTTCTCGCCGTCATTGCCGTCGGAGGATTGATCTCGCTCATCATCGGCCGTCGGCTGGTCCGGAATACCCTCATCAGCCAGGCCCAGGCCAAAGTCAATCATGATTTGGCCTCTGCCTGGATGGTCTTTAACGAAAAGCTCCAGGACATCAAGGACACAGTGAGCTTGACCGCTGCCCGGGAAAGCCTTCACGAGGCGATCAGGAATAACCGCACGGAAGTCCTCCTCCGGTACTTGAACCGGGTCAGAACTCAATACGGTCTCGATATACTGACGTTGACTGACAGCCGGGGACGGGTGATCGTCCGAACCCGGAACCCCGGAGTCATCGGCGATGACCAGTCCGAAGATGAGGTCGTCCGCCGGGCCCTTCAGCCGAATGTCCTGGCCTCTCCCCAGATTGTCCCACGGGAAGAACTTCTCAGAGAGGGGCAGGATCTGGCCGAGCAAGCTTATTTGGAATTCATTCCAACTCCCAAGGCGGCGCCGAGGCCGGAAAACGAAGAAACAAGCGGACTGATGCTCAAAGCCGCCGCCACCGTCATCGACGAGTCTAACGAACCCCTGGGCGTGCTTTACGGAGGCATCCTTCTGAACCGGAAATATGAGATCGTAGACCGGGTGAAAGAGATCGTCTTCAAAGAGGAGAAATACAAAGGGCGGGAAACCGGAACGGCCACGATCTTCCAGGGAGATCTCCGGATCTCGACGAACGCGACCGACCAAGAGGGAAAGCGGGCCATCGGGACGCGGCTTTCAGAAGAGGTAAAAAAGGCCGTGCTTGACAAGGGCTGGGCTTGGAACGACAGAGCTTTCGTTGTCAGGGACTGGTACATCACAGCGTATGAGCCGATCAAGAACATCGACGAGGAGATCATCGGGATTTTATATGTCGGCACTCTGGAAAAGCCGTATATCGACACCGCCAACCGGCTGATGTTCACTTTTACAGTCATCGCCCTTCTTTGTGCCGTTTTCCTTCTGATTGTTTTGTATTTCGCTACCGCTCGCATCATCAAACCGCTCCAGAGTATAGTCCTCGCCACACAGGAGATTGCCAGGGGAGGCCTGGATCACAGGGTCGAAGTCCAGTCCCGGGATGAAATCGGGGACCTAGCCGCCTCCTTCAACCAGATGACCGAACGGCTCAAAGCCGCCAACGAGAAGCTCGTCGAGTGGGGGACTACGCTGGAGAAAAAAGTCAAGGAGCGGACGAGAGAGCTTGAGGAGATGCAGGCCCATCTCATCCAGTCGGAGAAGCTGGCGGGCCTGGGGAAGCTGGCGGCCGGGATCGCCCACGAGATCAATAACCCACTGGGCGGGATTCTCATCTACAGCCACCTCCTTCTCGAGGACGCCAAAAAAGACACCGTCCAGTATGATAATCTGAAGAAGATCGTCAAGGAGACGACCCGGTGCAAAAACATCGTCAAGGGACTCCTCGAGTTCGCCAGACCCAAAGAGCCGGAGATGACGCCGACAGATATCAATGACACCGTCAAGCGGGCCCTCTCTATTTTCGAGCGCCAGGCTCTCTTTCAAAACATTGAAATTCGCCTGGATTTTTCTGAATTGCCCAAGATCGTGAGCGACGCGGCCCAGCTTCAGCAAGTCTTCACCAACATCATCGTCAACGCCGCCGAGGCCATGGAAGGGAACGGCGTCCTGACCATCAAGACCTACGTTAACTGTGAGGCTGAGTGCATCCGGGTCGAATTCACCGATACCGGGCATGGGATCAAGGAAGAGTACAGATCGCGGCTGTTCGAGCCCTTTTTCACCACCAAAGAAGTCGGCAAGGGAACGGGACTGGGGCTGGCCATCAGCTACGGAATCGTCCAGAAGCACCAGGGGAGCATCGAAGTCCGGAGTGAAGTCGGCAAGGGTTCCACGTTTACAGTTATCCTTCCCTTGAACAGGAAAAATGCCGATGAATGACCCGGCCGGGGTCCTGGTCATCGACGACGAGGAATCCATCCGGGATTCCATGAGTCAGGTCCTGCGCAAAGAAGGCTACCGCGTCAAAACGGCCGTGGGGGGCCGGGAGGGGCTCAATATTTTCGGCAAGGAAACCTTTCAGGCCGTCTTTCTCGACCTCAAACTGCCCGGAGTCAAGGGGATGGACATCCTGACCCGGATCAAAGAGTCCAGCCCGGAGACGCCGGTCATCATCATCACGGGATACACGTCCATGGAGTCCGCCATCGAGGCGATGAAGCGCGGCGCTTTCGACTACATGGCCAAGCCGTTCACCCCGGAAGCGGTCCGGGTGGTCACCAAAAAAGCCCTGGAGAGCCGAAGGCTTCTCTATGAAAACCTCTATCTCAAGCGGGAGCTGGAAGCCCGGACAGGATTTGAGATGGTGGTGGGGAAGAGTAAGGCGATGCTCAGCGTTTTAAACATCGTCGAGCGGGTGAGTCCAACCGAGAGCACGGTCCTGATCATCGGAGAGAGTGGCACCGGGAAGGAGATCATCGCCCGTGAGATCCATCGCCACAGCCTCCGCAGCGACTCGCCGTTCGTGGCTGTCGACTGCGGCGCCCTGGTCGAGACTCTTTTCGAGAGTGAACTCTTCGGCCACGTCAAAGGCTCCTTCACGGGTGCCCACGAAACCAAACACGGCCGGTTCGAGGTGGCCAATGGCGGCACCATTTTCTTCGACGAAATCAGCAACATCG
>DAIPLF010000004.1:16755-18019 GCA_036769375.1 Candidatus Aminicenantota bacterium
CAGAAATACAATAAGAGAGCCAAGAAGAATATTTCCGGGATCTCGGCCCGCGCGGTCAAAGCCCTGACGGAATACGACTGGCCGGGGAATATCCGCGAGCTCGAAAACACCATCGAGAGGGCCGTGGTTCTTTCCAAAGGCGGCGGGATCGATTTGGAAGACCTGATGTACCATGGAATCCCTGCCGTTTCCTCGCTACAGGGCCTCAGAAGCGGGAAATTCAAGAGCCTGGAGAAAATGGAAAAAGAATACATTACGGCCGTCTTGCGTGCCCATTATGGAAACAAGAGCCGGGCAGCGGCCATTCTGGGTATCGACCGCAAAACGCTTTGGGCAAAAATTAGAAAATACAAGACGCCCCTCTAAAAAACACCCACGGGGCCTTCCTCCCGGCCAGAATCCAAAGATAACCGGTAAGAGGGATTTCTTCAGACAAGTTGCCTTTTTCCCGCGTGTTGGGGAAAAATGCCACAGCGGGAATTGAACTGGTTTTTATGGGCCCACGGGATAATCTCATATCATATTTATTATTAATAAGTTAGATATTTGTTCTACGCGCTCTCTCGGGCCCTGAATCGGCACAGAAATTGCATTGTTTTAGAGGCGGTGAGTGTTAAGTTTTTTATCTTTCCTGCAGGCTATCGAAAATTCTGGAAGAGATGAGAGACTAAATCGTCCGGCGGTAATAAAGGCGGAGTGAGCCTTATCCGGCATCACTAAACCCGCCTTGCTATCCTGCATCAATCAATCCCCCGCCGAGCGATCTCGGGAACGGTTCCTCGAAGGAGTCGTTCCCGATTTTTTTTGGGGGCGACGATTTACAGCCTACCTGGGGCCGAATCACCGCTGCGTCAAAAAACCTCTTTAAAAATCCTTTGCCCCGAGCGAAATAAAGTGCTAGAATTTCGGCGGCTTGAGAGTGAGCGATGAGGAAATGAGGGAAGCTGAAATTGGACGGTGAAAAGGCCTTCGAGCCCTAAAGGAGGGATACAATGAATAAAAGCGCAAAGATTCTAGTCATCGACGATGACCCCGACTTCCGAGCTGCCTTGACACCCATCCTCAAATCGGCCCTGTATGATGTGGTCATGGCTGCGAATCCCCAGGAAGCAAAGGTAAAGATCTTCTCGGAAAAGCCGGACCTCATCCTGCTCGATATCATGATGGACAGCCTGTTCGACGGATTTTCCCTTTGCCATGCCATCAAGACCTCTGATGACTACGCGGAGTTCAAGAATACACCCATCATCTTTGTTTCCGCCGT
>DAIPLF010000154.1:0-5366 GCA_036769375.1 Candidatus Aminicenantota bacterium
CATCGGGTGCGCTCGAGGAAGAATATTGTATTGCATTTTCCGGGGACGTTCAACGGCCGTAGCGTTTGTATCCATGGATGGTAAAGGCGAAGGGTGTGGGTGAGGAGGTCCGTGGACGACTGAGCGGGCATGGTTTCTCGACTGAAGCGAGTTTGCTGATTTGCGGCAGCAAAGCAGCGGGGGTTCCAAGGGGGATGGCCCTCTTGGTCGCAGGACGGAGTCCGAGAAGGGGAGGCAGGGAGCGAAGCGAGCGTTGGAAGGGGGAAAGCGCAGCTTGCTCCCTCCAAAGAGACGATGTGGGAAATGAGCGGGCCGACGAATCCCATACCCGAGCCAATGTGATTTGTTTCCTTAAAATGGTTCTGCTAAAATCGATGAGTGAACAAAGCCCTCATCCTCGATTTCGGGTCGCAGTACACCCAGCTCATCGCCCGCAAGGTCCGCGAGCTCGGCGTTTACTCCGAAATCTTCCCGTTTGATACGCCGGTCTCCCGGATCAAAAAAGAGAGCCCGCAGGCCCTCATCCTCTCGGGCGGACCCCGGAGCGTCTACGAGAAAGGCGCCCCTCTCGCCTCTGCCGCCATCCTCCGCCTCGGCCTTCCCGTCCTGGGCATCTGCTATGGTGTCCAGCTCATGGCCCATCAGCTCGGCGGCAAGGTCGTTCCCTCAACCCATCGGGAATACGGGTTCGCTCACCTCAATGTCCTCGACCGCGGAGGGCTCCTCAAGGGTATCAAAGACCGCGGCCAGGTCTGGATGAGCCACGGCGACCTGGTGGAGAAGCCGCCGCCGCAATTCGCCGTCACCGGGCGGACCGGCAACACCAAAGTCGCGGTCATCGAGTCTCCGGCCGAGAGGCTCTTCGGTGTCCAATTCCATCCCGAGGTCATCCACACGCACCAGGGAAAGGCCATACTGGCCAATTTTCTCTTCTCTCTCGCCGGCCTGAAGCCGGACTGGGGGATGAAGTCGTTCATCGAACGCAAGGTCATCGAGATCCGCCGGACCGTCGGAAGGGGGAAGGTGATCTCCGGCCTGAGCGGCGGGGTGGATTCGCTCGTCACCTCTCTCCTCGTCCACCGCGCCATCGGAAAAAACCTGACCTGCATCTTCGTCGACAACGGCCTGCTCCGAAAAGGTCAGTATGAGGGGCTGATGGAGGAATTCCGGCGGAAGCTTCGCCTCAAGATCATCGGCGTCGATGCCTCCGACCTCTTCCTGAGCCGCCTCGCCGGGGTTATCGCTCCCGAGCGCAAGCGCAAGATCATCGGCCGCGCCTTTATCGAGATCTTCGAGGCCGAAGCGCGAAAGGACGGCCGGGCCGGATTCCTCGCCCAGGGGACGATTTATCCCGACGTCATCGAGAGCGCGCCGGTCAAGGGACCGTCTGCGACGATCAAATCGCACCACAACGTCGGCGGCCTCCCCAAGGGCCTCCGCTTCAAGCTGGTCGAGCCGCTCCGGGAGCTCTTCAAGGACGAGGTCAGGGTCCTGGCCGCCGAGCTCGGGGTCGACCGCGAGTTCATCGCCCAGCATCCTTTTCCCGGGCCCGGCCTGGCCGTCCGCATCGTCGGCGAAGTCACCCGGGAGCGCGTCGCCATCCTCCGCGAGGCCGACCGGATCCTGCTCGAGGAGGTCCGCAAAGCCAAGCTCTACCACAAGCTCTGGCAGGCCTTCGCCGTCCTCCTCCCGGTGCGCTCGGTCGGGGTGATGGGCGATCAGCGGACCTACCACCAGGTCGTCGTGCTGCGGCTCGTCCAGAGCGTCGACGGGATGACGGCCAACTGGTTTCCGGTTGAATCGCGGGTCCTCTCGCGGATCTCGACGCGCATCGTCAACGAGGTCAAGGGCGTCAACCGGGTGGTTTATGATGTTACGACGAAACCGCCTGCGACAATCGAATGGGAATAGGCGTCTATAGTTAATAATGGAAACCTCATTCATCCATCTCCATAACCACTCAGAGTACAGCATCCTGGACGGGGCCGCGAAGACCGCCGCCTTGGTGGAGGCGGCCTATCAGAACAAGATGCCGGCCGTGGCCCTGACCGATCACGGCAACATCTTCGGCGCGGTGAATTTCTTCAAGGAGGCCAAGGCCCGCGACGTCAAGCCCATCCTGGGCTGCGAGATCTACGTGGCGCCGCGCAGCCGGTTCGACAAGACGGGCGACAGCCGTGACCCCCACCATTTCCACCTCGTTCTCCTGGTCAAAAACGACCAGGGGTATCGCAACCTCTGTCATCTGCTGAGCAAGGCCTACCTCGAAGGCTTTTATTATCGCCCCCGGATCGATAAGGAGCTCCTCTCCGTCCATGCCGAAGGGCTGATCGGGCTTTCCAGTTGTCTCAAGGGGGAAGTCTCTTATTACCTGGAGAGGGAGAACGAGGCGGCCGCGGAGAAGGCCGCGGGCGAATACTCCTCGTTTTTCGGCAAGGGCGACTTCTATATCGAGCTCCAGGACCACGGGCTCCCCCCGCAGAAAGCAGTCAACCCCAAGCTCGTCCGGCTGGCGGCGAAACTCGGCCTCCCCCTCGTTGCCAGCAACGATATCCACTATCTGCGAAAGGAAGACTCGGAAAGCCACGATATCCTACTTTGCATCCAGACCAACAAAAAGCTGGGCGACCAGGACCGCATCCGCTTCGGGTCCCAGGAGTTTTATTTCAAGTCCGGCGCCGAGATGTCCGAGCTGTTCAAGGATGTCCCCGAAGCCATCCATAATACGATCCACATCGCCTCGCAGTGCCATTTCAGTTTTCCCTCGGGCGGCCATTTTCTCCCTCAGTTCAAGGTGCCAGGAGAGAAGGCTCTCGATGAATACTTGGCCTTTGCGGCCAATGAAGGGTTCAAGCTGCGCTTGGAGAAGCTCAAGCCGAAGTGGGAGAAGGGCCAGCTGGCCCATCCCATCGAAGACTACCAGGATCGGCTGGAGAGGGAGCTCAGGCTGGTCAACCAGATGGGTTTCGAGGGCTATTTCCTGATCGTCTGGGACCTTATCCATATGGCCCGGTCGAGGGGCATCCCGGTCGGCCCCGGCCGCGGGTCGGCCGCCGGAAGCTTCCTGGCCTACTGTCTCGGAATCACCGAAGTCGACCCCCTCGAGTACGACCTCCTGTTCGAGCGTTTCCTCAACCCCGAACGCATCAGCCTGCCCGATATCGACATCGATTTCTGCGCCCGCCGGCGCGGCGAGGTCATCGATTATGTGACCAACAAGTACGGCCGGGAGAACGTCTCCCAGATCATCACCTTCGGGACGATGGCCGCCCGGGCCGCCATCCGGGATGTCGGCCGCGTGCTTGAGGTCCCGTTGCCCGAAGTGGACAGGATTGCCAAGATGATTCCGCCTGTAGGACCGGAAGCGACCATCGACGGCGCCCTGGAGAAAATCCCCCAGCTCAGGGAGCTCCGCGACAAGAACGCCAAGATCGCCCACCTTCTGTCCGTTGCCCGGAACCTCGAAGGCCAGGTGCGCCATCCCTCCATCCACGCCGCCGGGATCGTCATCACTCCCCGGCCCCTCGTCGAGTTCATGCCTCTCTATCAGTCGGTCAAAGGCGAAATCACAAGCCAGTTTGCCATGGGGGACATCGAGGCCATCGGCTTGCTCAAAATGGACCTCCTCGGCCTCCGCAACCTGACGGTCATCCGGGACACGGTCGAGCTTGTGGAGAAGAACCTGGGCGAGAAGGTCGACCCCGAGACGGTAGCGCTCGACGACGCGGCCACGTTCGCCCTTTTTCAGGCCGGAAACACGGACGGCGTCTTCCAGTTCGAGAGCTCCGGCATGAAGGACCTCTTGCGCAACTACAAGCCGGAGAGCTTCCGCGACCTCATCGCCCTCAACGCCCTGTACCGTCCCGGGCCGCTCAACAGCGGCATGACGGCCGAGTTCGTCAAGCGGAAGAACCATCCCGACCAAATCGCCTATGAGCTCCCCGAGCTCAAGCCCATCCTGGAGGAAACGCGGGGCATCATCGTCTATCAAGAACAGGTCATGAAGATCGCCACGGAGCTGGCCGGGTTCACTCTGGCCGAGGCGGACATCCTGCGCAAGGCCATGGGCAAGAAAGTGACCAGCATCATGAAGGCGCAGAAACAGAGGTTCGTCCAGGGCGCCCGCAAGAGAGAGATCAGCCCGGCAAAGGCGAACAAGATTTTCGACCAGATCCGACATTTCGCCGAATACGGGTTCAACAAGTCGCACAGCGCCGCCTATGCCTATCTCGCCTACCAGACCGCCTACCTCAAGGCCCACTATCCGGCCCACTTCATGGCCGCCCTGTTGACCTCGGAGGCCGAGCGGGGGGCGACCAGCCAGGTCATTAAATACATCAATGAATGCCAGAACATGGGAATCAAGGTCCTGCCGCCTGACGTCAACGAGAGCGACTTCAACTTCACGGTGAAGAACGGCGAGATCCGGTTCGGTCTGGCCGCTATCAAGAACGTCGGCGAGACGGCGGCCCGCGAGGTCTTAAGGGAGAGAGAAAGGCGGGGCGGGTTCAAATCTCCCTTCGAGATCGCGGCCGGGACGGACCAGCGGACGGTCAACAAGAAAGTGCTGGAAAGCCTGATCAAGGCCGGGGCTTTCGACTCGCTCGGCTGGCGCCGGTCGCAATCGTTCCACCTCATCGACGCCATGATCGACTACGGACACGGGCTCCAGAAAATGAGACAAACCCCGCAGAGTCTGCTGTTCGGGGGAAGCCAGCTGGCGGCGCCGGAGATCCCGGCCGAGGTCAGGGAGATGCGGGAATGGGACGAATCCCTGTTCCTTTCTTATGAGAAGGACGCGCTGGGGTTTTACATCACCGGCCATCCCCTGGCCCAGTTCGAAAAGCGGCTGCGCAAGCTCACCTCCCACTCGCTCGGCCAGCTCGACGAGGAGAAGGATTTCAACAGCGAGATCCGGGTCGCCGGGATCATCAGCGCCATCAAGTTCGTCAAGACCAAAAAGGACGAGCGCATGGCCACCTTCATCCTGGAGGACCTGACCGGCCGGATCGACGTGGTGGCTTTCCCCGACAGCTTCAAGAGGTTTTTCGAATACCTGCGGGAGGGGAACCTGGTCTGGGTCAAGGGACGGTTCATGGGAGAGGGCGACAACCGCCGCATCAGTTTGAACGAGGTCATGCCGCTCACCGAGGCCTTCCAGAAGCAGGCCAAGAAGTTCATCCTGAGGGTCTTCCTTCCCGGCCTCGAGGAATCGGTCATCCGGGAGCTCAAGGAGCTGCTGGAAAAAAACGCCGGCGAATGCCCCGTCTTTTTCGAGCTGGAAACTCCCCATTCCTACCGCGTTCTCGCCCAGTCCATCGAGGTCCGCGGCGTCTTTCCGTCGGAGGAGCTCACCCGCGGCGTCG
>DAIPLF010000508.1:0-1526 GCA_036769375.1 Candidatus Aminicenantota bacterium
CGATGAGCAGTCCGATCCGGATGATCGAGGCATCTTGCCGGAACGAATAGACCGCCTCGATCTCTTTCCCCGCCGCCGGAAGAACGGCCCGCGAAAGGGAGTCCCCGGCCCAGAAAACTCCATAGAGCAGCAGGGCAGACAACAAGCCCAACCCGATCTTCCTGCCCGCGCCATCCCTCCAGGCTTCAAGCCAAGACGGGCGGCGGCGCCGGTCGACCAGAGTGCTCAGACCGACAAGGATGGCAATGGAGAGGCTCATCCCCCACCAGAAGTCAAGCGGCCCCAGCCGTCGCCAGGCCAGGAGCGGTCCGAAGAGAGCCGCCGCCAGGATGGGAAGAATGGTGACCGAACGGCTGGAAGAGCGCATTCTGGTCTTCAGCGTCGAGTCAGCAAAAAATGCAGCCACGCGGCCGCCGTACAAAGGAGGCCGAAAAGGAGGTTGTAGTTGGCCGTGGCCCCGTCAAGGATGATGAAGTCCATCGGTTTGCGGGGTGCGTGCCTCCTCCGAGCTCGTCCCAACAGACCGAAGGCTCGTGGAAGCGCCAGCAACACGATCAGGAAGGTCAAAGGCATGGCCACAAGCCGCGACGAGATAAGGCCCGGCAGGAAGATCAAGCCGATAATGATGGCCATTGAGCCGAAGAGCAGGAAACTATAGTAGAGCAGCGAGCCCCTGTCTCCGAGCAGCCCGGCCACCGTCGTCACCCTCCGTTCCCGGTCCGAGATGGAGTCCCTCCAGTTGTTGGCGTGGAGAATGGCGACGACCAGCATGGCCATGGGAACCGTCCAGATGACCGGGATCCAGGAGAACCGCCGCGTCTGGACGACCCAGGCCCCGAGCGAACCGAGGAGGCCGAAGTCAAGAAAGACGGCTAAGTCTCCGAGCGCATGGTACTTGAGTCCCGTATAAAAAATCCCGACCGCCAGTCCGAGAGCCCCGATGACCAGGAGCGTCCGGCCCGACAGCGAAACAAGATAGAGGCCGATGGCCGCGCCGAAAACGAAAAGGACAACGGACCCGGCGGCGACCTGGCGGGGGCTCAGCCAGCCGCGGGCGATCGCTCCGCTCACCGGAGTGACGTCCTTGTCCAAACCCCGTCTGAAATCGAAGACATCGCTGAGCATGTTGGCGCCGCCGTGGAGGAAGATCATGCCAAGAAGGGCTAGAAGGAACAAGCCGGGAGAAAAATGAGCCCGGCCGATAACCACCGCCAGCGAGGTCCCGAAGATGACCGGCATCGTCGAAGCGGGCAGCGCCCACGGGCGTGCGGCAATGACCCACCTTTTCAGAAGACTGACGGATAAACCTCTTTCCATCCTGGGGTCTATTTGAGCAGACTGCCGCTGTCCCCCACTCTCCAATTCCCTTCTACTTGGACATAAAGGACGGTCCTCAGGATTTCCTGGTCTTTTTGGTTCTTGTACTTGATGTCGATGAGCATCCAGTCTTCCAGGCCGGGAAACGCCATGTTGAGGGCGGCCTCATTCGGTTTGGCAAAATTCGTTCCCCGGAAGCGGCGCAGGAC
>DAIPLF010000509.1:0-1525 GCA_036769375.1 Candidatus Aminicenantota bacterium
ATCAGCAGCTCCCCTCCGAACTCGGTCCAGGCCATGCCGATGGCGCCCCCGATCTCGTCCTTCTTATCGATCAAGCTCCGCCTGAACTTGGGGATGCCCAGGTAGGACTCGAGGTTCTTGGGCGTCACCCGCTCGCTATGTTCCTTGCCTTTTTGGACGACCCTTTTGACCAGCTTCCGGCAGACCGAGGTGATCTCCCTCTCCAGGTTCCTGACGCCGGCCTCCCGGGTGTACTCCCGGATGATCTTCTGCATGGCGGGGTCCGTGATCTTGAGGTTCTTCGCCTTGAGGCCATGAGCCTTCAGCTCCTTGGGGAGCAGGAACCTCTTAGCGATCTGGAGCTTCTCGTCCTCCGTGTAGCCAGGGAGGCGGATGATCTCCATCCGGTCGATGAGCGGCCGCGGGATGGGCTCCACCATGTTGGCCGTAACGATGAACATGACCTGGGAAAGGTCGAAGTCGGTGTCGATGTAGTGGTCGAGAAACGTGCTATTTTGTTCAGGATCAAGAACTTCCATGAGAGCCGAGGCCGGGTCGCCGCGGAAATCCATGCTCATCTTATCGACCTCGTCCAGCAGGAAGACCGGGTTTTTTGTGCCGGCGCGCTTGATCATCTGGATGATCCGTCCAGGGTAGGCGCCGATGTAGGTCCGGCGATGCCCGCGGATCTCGGCCTCATCCCGGACTCCTCCGAGTGAAAGGCGCACGAACTTACGTCCGGTCGCCCGGGCCACGGACTTCCCCAGAGAGCTCTTGCCCACGCCGGGCGGGCCGATCAAGCCCAGGATGACCCCTTTGGGGGTTTTGACGAGCTGCCGGATGGAAAGGAACTCGATGATCCGCTCTTTAACCTTCTCCAGACCATAGTGGTCCTCATCCAGGACGCGCTGGGCCTCTTTGAGGCCTCTCTTCTCGCGGGATTTCGTATTCCAGGGCATCGAGATCAGCCAGTCGAGATAGTTGCGGCAGACGGTCGCTTCGGCCGACATCGGAGGCATGGTCTCCAAGCGCTCGATCTCCTTGAAGGCCTTCTCTTGGGCATCGGCCGGCATGTTGGCCTTCTTGACCTTCTGCTTGAGGTCTTCGATCTCGTTCGGCTGATCCTCTTTCCGGGCTCCGTAACCCGGGGCGGACGGGAAGACGTTCGGCTTGGCGTCCTTGCCGGCGAGTTTCTGCCGGTCCGACCTCGGGCCTTCCCGGCGGAGCTTGGAATGGATCTTCAGGATTTCGTTCTCGAGCAGGTAGTTCAGCCGGCGCGTCCTCTCCAGAGTGTTGATCGTCTCCAGGAGGTTCTGCTTCTCTTCCAGAGGGAGATACAGGTGGGAGGCGATGATATCGGTGATCCTTTCACTCGTCGTGTCGCGCAGGGCCGGGATTATGGATTCAATGTTGGCATTCTGATTGAGCTTGAGATAATCCTCGAACAGGGCCAGGACCCGTTTCAGCAGCTCCTTGATCTCCGCGCTCTGATCCTCGATCTCCTTTATGACCTTGGCCAGGACCTGATAATAGGGGTAGGTGCTCA
>DAIPLF010000155.1:0-1199 GCA_036769375.1 Candidatus Aminicenantota bacterium
TTCCAGCCGTGCTTGGAATATCTCCAATTCCAGCGGGAAAGAAGCGGCGCATACTCCTCGTAGTAGGTCAGGGCCTTGATGTTCTCAAGGCCTTTGCGAGTGGCCGGCTCGGGGGTCAGGACTTCCTGTTCGTTCTCGTATTCGATGGTCAGGGTGCCCCCGTAATCCTGGTTGGTCAGTTCCGCAAGGATCTCGCGCAGCCCGGCCTTGCCCTCTCCGATGGCCACGTCGTCGACCTCCTTGCCGGTGCCGAAATCGCTCCGGTCCTTGATGTGGACGTCGCTGATCCGTCCACTGAGGAGCCTGAGGGCGTCCAGTGGCCGGATACCTCCCCTCATCCAGTGCCCGGGGTCGGCGCAGGAGCCGATCCGCTCATCGAGTCCTTTGATGCGCTCGAGCACGGTTTGGGGTTTGGCGTACTTGGAAGGCTCGGGATGGTTATGAACCGCTATCCGGACGTCGTATTCCTTGACCAGCTTGTCCAGGATCGCGAAATCGGCGTCCTCGGGCTCGGTGGCGATCACCTGGATCCCCATCTTACGGGCAAACTCAAAGGCCCGGCGCATTTCCGGTTCTGTCCGCCCGATATCCACGACTCCGTAGCCGACAACCTCCATCCCTGTTTCGGCGAGCTTTTTGCGGACCAGGTCGACCTGAGGGTCGGTCATCAAGTGGCTGAAAACAGCCCCCTTGTCCCCAGCCGAGAGCCGCTGGCCGGGATAGGCCTGGAGATACTTGATCCCCAGAGCCTTGGTCCTATCGACCGCCTCAAGAAAGCTGGTTTGCCGGTAGCTCCAGCACTGCATGGCTACGGGAAATTTCTTGATCCGCACCTGGCTCAAATCGTTCTCCGCCGCCGACCCGAGCGGGCGTATTGCGGTAAACATCAGGGCCAGCATGGCCAAGATCACGCGGATTTGGGTTCTTCGTCTCATTTTATTTTCTCCTTTGAAGGTTCGGTCATTGCGGGAGCGTCCGGCAGGCCTCAGACCCTACGCCGCGGCTTGCCGCGCGGCTTTTTTCTCCTTGAAAAAAACCAAAAATACAAAGGCACACAAGACGGTCAGGAAACAGGGCACGAGAAAGACCTGGGTCCAGTTGGTGACCTGATTTTTGGTGAAGAGATCATGGATCCAGCCGGCGAACAGGCTGCCGAGGTAGTTGCCCAGTCCGTAGGTGACCAGCGTGATCAGGCTCTG
>DAIPLF010000155.1:1299-5348 GCA_036769375.1 Candidatus Aminicenantota bacterium
GCGGTGAGGATATAGTAGAACATCAGCTCCGTGGCCACGATGAAGGCGATGATGATGAAGATCAGGAAATTCCGGTCCTTCATCATCTTCATGGCCTCGAGGAAGGCCCAGGGCTTCTGGCCCTCTTTTCGGGGAGGGGTATGTGGCAAGGAGAATGCCTGGACGCCCATGATCAGGGAAAAGACGCCGGCCAACAGAAGCATATCGCCTTTAAAGGCCAGCCCGCTCGCCGATTGGGCCCCGATCCGCCATAGTGTCAGGAGATAGCCGGCGGCGATCCAGCCGATAGTCCCCCAGACTCTGATCTTGCCGAACTCCAGTTCCGAGTTCTGAAGGTTGATGAAGGCGATGGAATTGGTCAAGGCCAGAGTCGGAGCGTACAGAAGGCAGTAGGCCAGCATCAGCCAGACCATCGTCCCGTAAGCGGTTGTCGTGGCGATCAGGATGAGGAAGACCCCTCCGGCAAGCTGCAACCAGGCGACGACTTTCTGGCTGGCGAAATAGCGGTCGGCCACCTGGCCGCCGATGAACGGCGCTATGATCGTGGCCAAAGGCAGCAGGCTGTAGATCAGGCTGAACTGGGCCCCGCTGAACCCGAGTGTGTTCTTAAGGTAATCAGAAAGGACCGGGGTCCAGGCTCCCCAAATGGCGTATTGCAGGAACATCATGACGCCGAGGCGGAAACGAACGCTCATCAAAGGTTCTCCTTAAGTGGGTTTGGTATTGTTTACTGAAATTTGAAAAGACTGTCAAGCCGGATGGGTCTTAAGCCCTGTAGATGTGGTCCAGGAGGTCCATGATGCTCCGGACCGATGTCTGCACGAACTCCAGCCCGACCTCAAAGGAACGGCCGTTGTCGAACGGCGTGACCCATTTCACTTCACCCGCCGCCTGGATAAGCTGGTGGGTCCGGGGCGATTGCAGCTTGATGGAGAGCACGGTCCCTACAGGGAAGGGGATGTCGGTGTCGATCCTCAGGCCGCTCGGAGAGGCGTCTTTGGTCCGGGCGTAATAAAGCACTGGGCTCC
The DNA here is from genome assembly GCA_036769375.1 of Candidatus Aminicenantota bacterium. Classification (GTDB taxonomy): domain Bacteria; phylum Acidobacteriota; class Aminicenantia; order Aminicenantales; family UBA8522; genus UBA8522. Next base: position 2,328 of record DAIPLF010000155.1, read on the forward strand.
CCCCGCGGGCCGGGCGATCCCTGGGTGTCAAGGTGATCGTGCACCCATCTTCGCTCCGCGGCTCCCGGCGGCGCTCGAGCCCTTCCCTTTTCTTCCTTTCTCTTCTTTTTTTCCAGAACATGCTTCCTCTTTTTGTATTCCAATTCACGATAAAATTCAACCGTTTTGTTTTCCGACCGGGTCCGCAGTCTGGTCTTGACATCTTTTTTTCCGCTGGATAAGATGGCCGGGAGTTAAGCCCCATGACAACACAAATCGGCATTATCCTGGGAATCATGGTCCTCGCCTACGCCGTCGCCAAGGCCGGACGACTGACGGTGGAGATCAGTATGTTCCTGGCCGCTGTGGCCGGGGGCCTGGCTGGCATCATTTTCCGCACGCCGCCCCCTAAAGAGCTCATCCGTCATCTGGTCGAGGGGTCGGCCACCTACCTGGACGTCATCTTGGTCTTCTGCACGGCGACGATTTTCATGGCCATCGTCAATGAATCCGGAGGAGTGAACTATGTCGTCCGGGCGACGGTCCGGGCGTTCCACGACAAAAGGCTGGCGGCCCTGATCGTCCTGATGATCATTGTCCTGATCCCCGGGGCCTTGACGGGAGCCGGAAGCATCTCTCTTCTCGTCGTGGGCGCGCCCGTGGCCATGGCCCTAAGGCTCCTGGGCGTCTCTGCTAAACGGGCGGCCGCCATCCTGTTCATCATCGCCGGATTGAGCGCCGCGGCTCCGCCTGTGAATATCTGGGCCATGATCCTCTGTGCCGGCACGGCCATCCCCTATGTTGGGTTCGAGCTCCCTCTCGCCGTGCCCGTCCTGATCTGCGGGGTCTTTACCATGCTCGTGCTTGGCTGGAAAAAGGAACGGTCTATCGACCTGGCTACCGCCCTCCAGGAGATGCCTGAGGTGCCGGCCGGGATGAGCTGGTGGAGGGTGGTTCTGCCCTTCGTGGTGTTTTTTGGGACGGTGGCCGCGTACCGGATCTTCCCTTTTCAGACGCCGATCCTCGGGTTGCCCTTGCAGTTCACTCTGTCCGCCCTGGTCGCTTTGCTGGTCAGCCCCCGCAAGATCAGGTTCCTGTCCCTCTCCAGGGACACCGTCAAACGCCTGTTGCCCCTGATCTCCACGGTGGTCATCGTCGGCATGCTCCAGCAGATCATGACCGCCACTGGTGTCCGCGGCCTCCTGTCTTTCGCGGTGATCAGTATCCCCTTGGTCTTTCTCCTGATCTCCCTGGCGATCGTCATCCCTGTCTCAGAGGGAGTCTTGACCTACGGAGCTGCCGCCGTTTTGGGGATCCCGCTGATCTGGTACCTGGATTCCATCGGCTTTCATGCGACCGTCGCTATCGCCGGATTGACCCTGCTCTGGCCGCTGGGTGACGGCCTTCCGCCCACTGCCCTGATCGGCCGGCTCAGCGTCATGGTCTCGGAGTACAAAGGCTCATACTGGGAATTTCTCAGGGCGACCTGGTTGCCTTGGGTTTTTATCACGATCGTGGGGATTCTGATGGTCGTCTACAGCGCCAAGCTTTCCTTCCTGGTGCGTTGGAGCATGTAGGAGAGGGGGTGTCATGCCGTTCATCATGATTCTTTATTACCTGATCACGGCCTTCCTGGCCTTCCTTTTGGCCTGGAATTTTGTCCGGGAAAAGAAAAAGGCCGAAGACCTGGCCCTTTATCTTCTGGTTCTCATTCCCCTCGTGCTCAGGCTCCTGCGGATCAAATAGAGAGGAGGAAACCCTGCCATGAAACGGCCCGCCATCGTCAAAGCCGTGTTGATTGTCGTGTTCTTTTTCTTCCTCATCGAGGGGGGCCTGCGGCTCTATCGCCATAGGCAATTCGATATCCCTGTGGTCGCCGGCCCAGGAGTCACCCGGGTCGGCCGCCTCAGCGATTTCGGTCCGGGTCTTAAGGGTACGAAGGCCGACACGCTGGTCTATTTCCTGGAAGGGCCGGAGCCCGGGGGAAAAGCCGTCCTCCTTTCCAGCACCCATGCCAATGAGCCGGAGGGTTTGCTGGCCACCCTCCTGATGATCGAGAACGCCGTCGTCGAAAGAGGGACCTTGATCATCATCCCCCAGTTCAATCACAGCGGAAGCCGGAACACCCGGCCCGGGGACGGGTATCCGCTCTACTTCAGGATCTCGACAGAATGGGGACTGAAGAAGTTCCGGATGGGCAACCGCGATGCCTCTCCCCTGGACCAGTGGCCGGACCCCGATGTTTACATCCATTACCCGGACCGGCAGCTCTTGTCCTATATTGATGTCCGCAATGTCAACCGGACCTGGCCGGGACGCCCGGGCGGCCCGTTGATGGAAAAGGTGACTTTCGCGGCCATGGAGATCATGCGCCGGGAGAAAGTCGACATCGCCATTGATATTCATGGCGCAGAGACCATGTTCCCCGTGACGAACTGCATTGTCGCCCCGGAGAAATCGAATCGGATCGCCACCATGGCGGCGCTCACGGTCAAGGCCAGGGAAGGCTTCGACAGCCATGTCGAGCCCTCGCCTTCCGGATTCCGCGGCCTTTCCCACCGCGAGATCGGCGACTATTCGGACACACTGCCTTTTCTTCTCGAGGCGCCGATCCCCTTCCTCGACCAGCCCACGGGCCCCAAGACCGAGAAGCTGCTCCTGGATGGAAAGGATCCTTTTCTATTGAGTCTGGCGCAGAAAAAAAAGCTGTTCGTCTCCTATGATGAGTCGGGCTGGCCCCTCGAAAAGCGGGTCGGGCAGCACTGTTCGCTCACCTTGGAGATCCTCAACCAGTATTCCAAGAAGAATCCCGACCGGTCGATCCGGGCGCGGGAGATCCCCCGCTACGCCGAGATCGTCCAGAACGGAGTGGGGCATTATTTCCACGATCCTTCACTGGCCCAAAAAGACAAGGTCTTTCTGAATTGAGGGTTCGCGAAAGAACAGGCTTACCCCTCGGGCCGGCGGGGCTTGGTCCGTGAAAATGGAAGGTGAGGGGAAGCCAGGAGAAAGAAGATGAAAGCCAATTCCATCCTCCTGCGG
>DAIPLF010000510.1:0-1522 GCA_036769375.1 Candidatus Aminicenantota bacterium
GGCCAATCCCGGGCTGTTATCTATATTCACTTTGATAACCATGAGCTCCCCCGCCCGTCTCTTGGCCAGACGTTCGACCAACGGATGCATCATCATGCAGGGGCCGCAGGTCGGCGAATAGAAATCGACCAGGACGGGAAGCCCGGCCCTTTGGATAAGCGCCACCGCTGCCTGTTCCGGGAGTTCCAGGACTGTCCCTGGGATCGGCAGCGCGTTCCGGCAGCGGCCGCAGACGACCGTTTTTTCCGCGGAATCCAGGGGGAAATTGTTGGTCGCCCCGCAACGAAAGCAACTGACCTTGATTTTCTCGGCCACGAGCCCTCCCCCTACTTCACCCGTATCGGAAATGGTGGAACCGGCGGGATCTGGACCTCCTTGGCCTTGAGCTCCTCGAGGATGACTTCGATGGCCTTGTTGAGCTGCTCATCGGTGCCGGCGAACTCCTTGGCCGGGTCGTTGTCCACGAGGATATCCGGCTCAACACCGACTCCCTCGATGATCCAGGTTTTCCCGTCCAGACCGAACGGAGCGAACTCCGGTTTCATCAGCTGGCCGCCGTCGAGAAGGGGCAATGAGCCGCGGATGCCCACGACCCCTCCCCATGTTCTCTTCCCGATGAGCTTCCCGAGCCCATATTTCTTGAAGCGATAGGGGAAAATATCGCCGTCAGAGGCGGAGAACTCGTCCAGCAGACAAACCTTGGGGCCTAAAAGCAGCCCGTCTGGGTCGGTGCGGGCGACGGTATCCCGGGACATCTCGAACATGACGATCTCCCGCCGCAGCCGTTCGACGATCATGGGCGAGACGCTGCCGCCGCCGTTCCCCCGGACATCGATGATGAGCGCTTTCTTGCGGAGCTGAGGGTAGTAATGCTTGACGAACTCGTTCAAACCCTGAACGCCCATATCGGGAATATGGATGTAGCCGACCCGGCCGCCGGTCGCCTTGTCCACCTTCGCGATGTTCTCCTCGACCATGCTGTAATAGTAGAGCTGTTGTTCGTTCTCGACGGGGATGACAACGACCTCCCGGCTTCCTTTTTCATCCGGCTGGGCATTGACCTTGAGTGTCACCTGCTTGCCCGCCGTATTGAGCAGCGCTTCGTAGATGTCGTTGAGTTTGTTCGTGGGCGCGCCGTTGACGGCGATGATATACTCCCCTTCCCTTACGGTAACCCCGATCTCGGTCAGGGGCGAGCGGAGCGTCCGGCTCCAGTTCTGCCCGCGCAGGATCTTGGCGATCTTGTAGGTGCCGGTTCGGGCATCCCTCTCGAGCCGGGCGCCCAGCATCCCGACCTTGACCTTCGGCGGCACCGGCATCTCTCCGCCTCCGACATAGGTGTGCCCCGTGCTGAGTTCACCGATGAGCTCGCCGATGACGTAGGTCAGGTCGGCACGGTGGTTGACGGCCTGGGCGAGCGGCCTGTAGCGAAGCCTCATGGCTGACCAGTCCACGCCGTGCATGTTGGGCGCATAGAAGAAATACTTCATCTGGCGCCAGCTTTCCTCGAAGATCTGGTCCC
>DAIPLF010000156.1:0-5340 GCA_036769375.1 Candidatus Aminicenantota bacterium
GCAAGGACCTGAAAACGCTCATCCAGGTCGGTCACCTCATCAAAATGGCTGGAGAACGCATAAGCTACACCCTTATCCCCCAGGAGACCGCTCCTCCGGAGGATGGAGATCGGATACCAGCCGATCTCCGGCCTTTGGCACCGCCGAACGTGTGCCGGGCCGCAGAGGGCGAGGGCCAGGAGTTGATGGCCATAGCAGCTTCCGAGCGTGGGCAAGTTCCGGCTCAGGGCATCCCGGACGAACTCGACTTCGGCGTCCACCCAGCCTTCCCGCTCGACGATCGAGGACTCAGACCCCGTGAGGATGAGGTGGGTGAAGTTCTCTCCCAAGTTCGGGAGCCGCCCCTCGGCTGCCCTGAAGGATGAGAACGGGACAGGGAGAAACGCCCCCCAGTGTTCAACCGGCTTGTAGACCGCGGGGGTTATCGAGTTGTCGATGATCGCCACCCGGATGTCTTTTTTGGCCTGTGGACTCATGGCTCACGCCGAACGAGCCACCCATTATAGCCAAGCCTGGGAAAAACTCAAACCCGGCCCTTTTGTGCCGCCCCGGATTTTGGTATAATCATCTATCCAGGAAGGAGATTGCGCCGTGCACAAAGTCGAAGAGGCCACCGAACTTCATGTCATCACCCCCAACGAGCCCGGGATTTTGGGCCGGGTTCTCGGAACCCTGGCCAATGCCGGAGTCAACCTGAATGCTCTCTGCGCTTACTCATATGAAGGCCAGGGACACTTTCTGCTGCTCACCGCCGATAACAAGAAGACCGCGAGATTGCTGAAGACGCTCGGCTACAAGGTCAAAACGAACCGAGTCATCACGGTGGAGATCGGCGACCGCATTGGAGCCGGAGCCGAAATCGGCGCCCTTCTAGGAAACGCCATCGTCGACATCGACCATTGTTACGGGACCTCAGCCGGGGTGGGCCGCGCCCTGCTCGTGTTCAAGACCAACAGGCACAAGCGAGCCCTGGAGACTTTGAGATAGCGCTCTCGCCCGGCCCCCGCGTCATTTCAAGAGGACAACCCTGAAGATGATCCCCTTAGGATCAGGACAGGTCAGCAGGCCGGTTTCCGCGATCCAGTCGTCGTCGGGGAGTTCGTCCTCCCGCTGTTTGGCCGTCAGAAAGGGGAAGAGGCTGTTCAGGGCGAAAATGCAGACGCGCTTGCCAGCCGGTATCTCAATGGTGCCTTCTCCCCGGATAAAGAATGTGTCGCCAACTTTGTGTCTGGCTCCGCACCGCTGCTTGACCTCGACGACCTCGACCTTTAATTCTCTCATCCTTCCTCCTTCTGGATTCAACTATACAAGCCGCCGGAAAAAAAGGCAAACCCGGCCCAAATCCAAGGGGTTCCGGAAATGCGTTGACAAACCGGAATTGTTTGGAATAAAATACCCGTCCCGAGTGTAGTGGATTCTTAGGAGGCCCACATGTCGACGAATGCCGAACCCAATGTCGTCCCGCTGTGCGACGTTCTGCTCGTTCTCCTGATTATCTTCATGGTCATTACGCCGATCGTCCAGAAGGGGATTGACGTCAAGCTGCCGGAGACCTCAGCCGACACGGGCGGAGGAATGCCCACCGGCCTGATCGTTCTGACTATGAAGAAAGATCTTTCGGTGCTGATCAATCAGCAAGCGGTCGATCTCAAAGTCCTCCAGGACGAGCTCAGGCGCATCTATTCGGCCCGTCAGGACAAGACGATCTTTATCAGGGCCGATGCCAAGCTCCCTTACAGCCGCATTATGGAAATGATCGACATCGCCAAGGGGGCGGGAGTGGATACCCTGGGGATAATCCCTGAGTACTTCACCGAAGAATGATCCCACTAACCTGAACCGAACCTCTCTCTCCGTTCCCATGATCCCAAAGATGAGCCCTTTTCTTTGGCTGGCTGTCGTCTTTTTATTGGCCGGGGCCGGGCGCGCCCAGGTCGAGCTCGTGGGCCCGCTCACGCCGGAGGCGATCCTGCAAAAGATCCCGGAATGGAAGGCCTTCGTCGAGGGGTATTCTCCCAAACTCGATATCATCAACCGGCTCCAGGCTGTGCCTGAAGAGGTCCGGGTCGAGATCTTCCTGGGGACTTGGTGTCCCGATTGCCGGCAACATGTCAGCGCTTACTTCAAGATCATGGACATGGTCCGGAATCCCCTGCTCCAAACAACCTACACCGGGGTGCCGAGGGACCGGGGAGCCAGGGGCCCTTACATTGAGGGAAAGGCCATCGACCGGCTCCCGACTTTCATCGTCTTTTTCCGGGCCGAAGAGATCGGACGGATTATAGAGACCCCCCGGCGCTCGGTCGAGGAAGACCTCTGGGAAATCCTGAGGCCGAAGCTGGAGACAAGCGGAAATCCGCTTCCGCCTATTTGATCGGTCCGATCACTTCCCGCGAGATCACCATTCTTTGGATCTCGTTTGTCCCCTCATAGATCTGGAGAAGCTTGGCGTCGCGCATCAGCTTCTCCATGGGATAATCCTTCATATAGCCATAGCCGCCGAAGATCTGAAGGGCTTCGACCGTCGTCCGCATGGCCACGTCGGAGCCGAAGCACTTGGCCATGGCCGATTCCTTGCCGCAGGACTTCCCCTGGTCCAAGAGCCAGGCTGAGTGCCAGACGAGATGGCGGGCGGCATTGATCTCCATGGCCATCTGGGCGATCTTGAAGGCGGTGTTCTGGAAGAGGGCGATCGGCTTGCCGAACTGCTGGCGCGTTTTGGCGTAGTCGATGGCATACTCCAAAGCCGTGCGGGCCACGCCGACTCCGGCGGCGCCGACCGAGGCCCGGGTCTTGTCCAGAGTTTTCATGGCCACGATGAACCCCATGCCTTCCTTGGCCAGCAGGTTGTCCACGGGCACCCGCACGTCCTCGAAAAAGAGCTCGGTCGTGTTGGAGGCCCTGTGCCCCATCTTGTCCTCTTCTTTGCCGACAGTGATCCCCGGCGTTTCCCGGGGAACGACGATGGCGCTGACCCCGCGGGTCCCCTTATCCGGATCGGTCAGAGCGAAGACCACATATAGGCCGGCAACCCCTCCGTTGGTTATGAAACACTTGGAGCCGTTGATGACATAGTCGTCCCCCTCGCGGAGGGCGCGCGTCTTAGTCGCGCCCGCGTCGGAGCCTGCCTCCCGCTCCGTCAGGCAGAAGGCGGCCAAGCTCATCTTCTTTGTGAAGGGCGTCAAGAATCTCCTCTTCTGCTCGTCCGTACCGAAAAGGATGATGGGGGTGAAAGCCAGAGAGCTGGCCATGATGGTGGTGAACATCCCGGCGCAGCCGGCGGCCAACTCCTCGCTGATGATGGCGATCTCCAGCTCTTTCAATCCGCCGCCGTCATATTCCTCGGGGATGTTACAGGTGATGAACCCGGCCTCGAAGGCCTTGTTCATGATCTCTTCGGGGAAGTCATTGCCCTTATCGTATTTCGCTGCGTTCGGACGCATCTCCTTGACGGCAAACTCCCGGGCCATATCCTGCAGGGCTTGTTGTTCTTCGGTCAAGCTGAAATCGATCACGCTCTCCTCCTCTTCCGGATTTTACGATCGCGCCCCCTTTTATATACTGGACAAGAAGCGAAAGTCAATCCGCTGCGAGCAGGGACGGCCGGTCCGTTTCCGGCCAAAAAACCAGTCGTTCCCGAGTCAAGCGGACGGAGGCATTTTCCAGCCCGATGACCGCGCCGATGATGTCCTGGGGCCGGAGGCCTCGGTGGGAGAGGGCCGGAAGCTCCAGGTAGAGCTTCATCCTGCTCTCGTCCACCTTGAAGGCCGCCCGGGATCCGGGATTCTGTTCGAGGAAGCGGGACATCTCGGTCTGGATGAAATCGACATCACTGACTGTCCGGGCCTTGAGTGAGTGTTTCCTGGCCTTCAGGGTCGCGACGACCTCCTCGTCCCTGAGGTCCAGTGAATAAACGGCTGCTTTGATCCTCTCGTTCAAAGAGACTTCGGAATCCCCAACCCGGCGGAGGCGAAGGAAACGGATCCCGGAGCGCGACGAGCGCTGGAGCCGTCGCAGCAGGGCTCCGACGTCATATCGATAACAGGACTTGAACTCGAAACACTCCTGTTTCGCTTCCATGCCTAAGGGGAGGGCGGGAGCATAGGACACGAGCATCTTTGGATGGAAGCCGGACGAATGGGCGACCTCGACGCCAGCCCGGCGGAGGGACCTCTGGAGATGACTGGTCAAATCCCGATGAGAGAGGAAGCGGGCCAGGCCGGATTTCTCATAGAAGGCTTCATAGCGGAGCGCCTGTTCCGTCCTCTTGCCAAAAGAGGCCAGCTTGACGGCCGCAGGCCGGACGGCCCGAGGGCGCGCCTCGGGGGAGCGCAAACGCAGGTCGCAACCCCGACAGACGGCACACTCGCTTTCCAGGCAGGAGGCCGTTCGTTCCTCCCCGATGGCCTTGGCCGACTCGGACAGAAGGAACTCCTTCCTGATCCCGGTCTCGATGTGGTCCCAAGGAAGCACGACGTCCTTGCCCAGCGGGCCCAGGTAAGTCCGCGGGTCGATCTTCTCATCCCGGAAGCTCTCTTCCCAAAGGGAAAAATCGAAGCGGTCCTTCCAGCTGTCAAACCGGGCGCCTCTCCTCCAGGCCTGCAACAGAGCCGGCCCCAGTTTTCTATCACCCCGGGAAAAGACGGCTTCAAGGACCGAGCTCTCTGTCGGGTGGGCCTTGATGGCGACCGAGCGGAAACGGCTCAGCCGCGAGCGGACGAACCTCTGCTTCTCTCTGAGCGTCCGTTCCTCTTCCATGGAAAGCCACTGGAACGGAGTATGCGGCTTGGGGATAAAGGATGACAAGCTGAGGTTGATCCGGGGTGGCGATTTCATCACGCTCCTCCCCAATTGGAGGATCTCCTCGACAAGACGGACGATCCCTTCGAGGTCCTCTTCCTTCTCGGTGGGAAGCCCCACCATGAAATAGAGCTTGAGGAGTCGCCAACCCCTGCCGAACGCCGTGGCCGCGGCGTCCAGGATATCCTGATTATCGAGCTCCTTGTTTATGACCCGTCGGAGCCGGTCCGTGCCTGCCTCGGGCACCAGAGTGAACCCGGTTTTCCGGACCTTGAGGATGTTCTCGGCCACAGACGCGGAAAGCCCCTTGGGCCGCAGTGAAGAAAGCGATAGCGAGACCTTCTTCCCAGCCAGCTCATCCATGAGCGCGGTCACCGTTCCCTCGAGATAGGGATAGTCGCTGATGGAGAGGGCGGATAGGGAAACATCTTCTAGCCCGGTCGCCGCGAGGCTCCTCCGGACCTTGCTCCGGACCAACCCCGGCGGCATGACACGAAAGGGGAAATAGATGCCCGTCGCCTGACAGAAACGGCAGCGCTG
>DAIPLF010000157.1:0-5331 GCA_036769375.1 Candidatus Aminicenantota bacterium
GATCGGCAGGGCATGGGAATACCAGTTCTCCACGGCCTTGTTGACCCGGAGGATGGTGTAGTCCTCGCCCAGGATGGAGATCCCGTCCTGGATGCTTTCGAACATGCTGGACAGGAAGCGCTCCCTCTCCTGGACTTCCTCTTCGGTCTTCTTACGGTGAATGACCATGGCGATCTGGTCGCAGACGAACTTGAGGATATTCTTGTCCTCCTCGCCATAGCGAAGGCTCTCGGTGTAGCCCTGGACCACCATGACCCCGATGGTCTGGCCGTTGATGTTCAAAGGCACGCCCAGCCAGTCGATCGAGGGCGCGCCCACGGACTCGACTTCCCCTCGCCGCTCGAGGTCGGCAAAAACTTCCGGGGAGGCCAGGAGAGCCTGTCCCGTGCGCAGCACGTACTCAGTCAACCCCCGGCCAAGCGGTTTGGGCTCGGGAGGAGCGTCATATTCGTCTACGAAGTAGGGGAAACTCAAGATGCTGTGAACTGAATCATAGAGGGATATGTAGAAGTTTTTAGCCGGCATCAAGCCGGAGACGACCTGGTGGATCGAATGAAACAAGGCCTGGAGGTTCTGAGCGCAGTTGGCCGCCTCGGAGATCCGGAAGATCGACTCGTTGACCTGTTCCATCCGTTTGCCTTCCGAGGCCTCCAGGGAAAGCGTGATGGCATCCCCCACGGAGATGGCGAAATGCTGTTCTTCCAGAGTCCACTTTCTTTCCCGGCCCGTATGCTCGTGGCAGAGGATCCCGATGATCTCGCCCTGTCGCCGGATGGGGATATCCATCATTGAGACGATGTCCCGGGGCTTCAGATAGAAACCGGCGAATTCGCAGGTCCTCGGGTCGGAGAGGGCCCGGTCGGCGGCGATGACGCGGGAGTCTTCGAGGGCCTTGAAGTAGTGGGGATAGTCCTTGGCCTTGAGCACCATCCCCTTGTCGTGGACGCTCTCCGGCCGACTGTAGAGGTCATGACACGTGATCTCGGTATGCTCGGGGTTGTAGAACCAGATGCTCACCCGGTCCACGCCAAGCGTGCGGGCGGCGATCTCGGTGGTCCTCTGGAAACTGGAATCGAGGTCCGAAAAGTTCATTTTGGCGAGTTCCAGAAGGGCGGCCTGATGCCGAATGAGCTGATCAGCCCGGTTCTGGATCTCCCCCTCTTCCTGCTTTTGCCGGGTGATGTCGATGATCGCGCCCTGGATCGCCGGCTCCCCTTCATAGGATATCCGCGTGCCCAGCACCTCCGCCTCGAAGGCCGAGCCATCTTTGCGGACGGCCCGGAATTCGTAGCGAGCGATCCGCTTCCGGCCGGTCTCCCGCAAGCGGACCTGCCGGTCCACCGTCTTCCAGCTTTCTGGAGAGACGAGATTCCGGACGGACATACCGATGAGCTCCTCCGGACGGTCAAACCCGAAGATCTCGGCGAACTTCCGGTTGCAGAACCGGATGATCTGGTTCTGGGTGATGTAGATCCCGGTGAGGGAATTGTCGACGAGCCGCCGGTATTTTTTTTCTGATTCCTTCAGGCCCAGCCTGGACCGCTTTCTCTCCAGGGCGTTGACGAAGATCTCGCCCACGATCTTGAGGAGGCTGATGGTCCTCTCCGACCAGGTCTTTTCCCGGCGAACCATATCGAACCCGAGAAACCCGACCAGGGAGTTGTTCAGGACCATCGGGACGGAGACCAGGGACTTAACCCCGAGATCGAGCAGCAGCTCCTTTTCGGCCCGGGCCTCGGGGGGAAGGTCATGGACCCGCCGAATGAGAACGTTCTCTCCTTGGCGGAGTTTGCCCACGTACCAAGGGAAGGACTCCAAGAGGACGCTCTGAAGCTTGTCCTTTAGTGAAGGGATCCCTCGAGCGCTCCATTCATGGGTGTCGGAGCCATGACCGTTCTTGAACAGGAAGACGGCGCTGTGATCGACGCCGGCGCTCTTCCCGATCTTTTTCAGGACCTCTTCGATACCCTTATCGAGATCCCCCGGGGCAAGGTTGATGAATTCTGTGGAAATTTTCGAGATCAGGTCGTCGAATCGAACCCGGGAGCCGAGGGATGGCCGGGAGGCTCGGGGATGGTGAGCCTTCCTTGACGTCTGTCCGGTCTCATCGGCCATATTTTTTGCCGCCACTGGAATTTACCGTGTATTTCTCAGTCTTTCGTCCTCGGGTGGGAATCACCCTGTCGACGCTCCCGCATACTTTATTGGACGGAGCGCCTCTGGACAATCGCCCAAGAGGATGAATCGCGGGGGGATTTTTATCCCATCCATATCACCCCTAGAGGCTACCGAGGCGGCAAGTGTGGTAAGATAGGCGGCTTCGGAGGGCGAAATGAGAAAAATCTGGGTGCTCCCGTTCACTCTTCTGGCCGGCCTCGCTTCTCCCGCCTTCAGCGAGACCAGGGGATACCTTTTTATTATCGGGGGAGGGGACCGGCCGGCCAGCATGATGAGACAATTCGTCGACTTGGCCGGAAGATTCGGCAGCGGGAAGATCCTCGTCTTCCCCATGGCCAGCAGCGAGCCCGCTGAAACCGGAGCCCGCCTTGTTTCCGAGTTCAAAGGGCTGGGCGCCAGGGAGGTGGAAGGCCATATCCTGACCCGGGATCAGGCCCTGGCCGAGGATAGCCCCCGAATTCTGGACGGAGCAGGTGGAGTCTTCTTTTCCGGGGGGGATCAATCCCTTCAGATGGCGGTCCTCCGCGGAACGCCTATCCACCGCGCCTTGCTCGCTCTCTATCAGAAAGGTTGTGTTATGGCTGGAACCAGCGCCGGCGCCGCCGTCATGAGCAAGGTGATGATCACCGGCGAAGAGCGGAGAAAGGTCGAGGAGGGGCATGAGTTCGAAGTCCTGCAGGCGGAAAATACCATCACCGTCGAGGGCTTGGGCTTCATCCGGACAGCGATCATCGACCAGCATTTCGTGACCCGGAAAAGGCATAACCGGCTGATCAGCCTGGTCGCCGAGATGCCCCGGCTTCTGGGGATCGGCATCGACGAGGAGACGGCCATCATCGTCGGCCCGGATGAGAGGTTCGAGGTCATCGGCAACCGGAATGTCGTCGTTTATGACGCCTCCTCTGCCTCAGTGATTATCACGCCGGCGAAGGCCATCGGTTTTCGCGGGATGATCATGCACGTGCTGCTCGACGGCGACCGGTTCGACCTCAAGAAGAGACAGGCGGTGCGCTGATGGGGTCTGGGAAGGTCCGTCTCCCGCACACTCTGGTCCTGATCTACGCCATGGTGATCTTGACGGTGGTGGCCACCTGGATTGTGCCCGGCGGCCAGTATCAAAGGGCCGAAAAAGACGGCCGCACCGTTCCCGTGGCCGGGACCTTTGAGTTCACCAGCAGGAATCCTCAGGGACTGGGAGCGCTGTTCGTCTCTCCGGTCAGAGGGTTCATCGACGCGGCCGCTATCATCGCCGTCGTCTTCGTGGTCGGGGGGGCCTTCTCGGTCATTCAGAAGACCGGTGCGGTGATGGCCTTCATCCATAACCTGGCCATGAAGTTTGGCCGAAGCCGGGCCCTCCGGGTCCTGCTGATCCCGGTCACGATGATCGTCTTCTCCCTTGGAGGGGCCGTCTTCGGGATGTGCGAGGAGACGATGCCCTTCGTGCTGATCTTTGTCCCCCTGGCTCTGTCGCTCGGCTATGACTCGATCGTCGGGGTGGCGATCCCGTTCATCGGGGCGGCCTCGGGTTTTGCCGGGGCCTTTTTCAATCCCTTCACAGTCGGCATCGCCCAGGGGATCGCCGGTCTTCCCATCTACTCGGGAATCGGCTACCGGGTGATCATCTGGGCGCTGGGGACGGCCATCGCCATCGTCGTGGTCATGCGTTACGCCGCGCGGGTGCGGAAGGACCCCCGGCGCAGCCCGACCTTTGAGGACGACCTCGAACGCAGAGAAAAGCTCCAGATCAACCTGTCGCCGACTGAATGGGTCGAACTGACGCCGGCCCACAGGCGAGTCCTTGTCCTGTTCCTGGCGGGGATGGCCCTCCTCGTTTTTGGCATACTCAGGTTCAAATGGTACATCAACGAGATTGCCGGCCTCTTCCTGGCCCTGGGAGTGCTCTCCGGGTTCGTCGGAGGGCTGAAGACCGATGACATGGCCCGGTCGTTCGTCGACGGAGCGAAGGACATGGTCAACGCCGCCCTGATCATCGGTTGCGCCCGGGCTATCCTTGTCGTGGCCACCGATGGCAAGATCCTGGACACGACCCTGTACGCTATGTCGCGGGCGATTTCCCATGTCCATCCTATCCTCTCCGCCCAGATGATGTTCGTCTCCCAATGCGTCATCAACTTTTTCGTCCATTCGGGGACCGCCCAGGCCGCCCTGACCATGCCCATCATGGCGCCTTTGGGAGAGCTGGTAGGCCTTACCCGCCAGACTTCGGTCTTCGCCTTTCAGCTGGCCGAGTACATCAACCCGATCCTGCCGACTTCGGGCGTGACCATGGGCGTCCTGGGTTTGGCCCAGCTGCGCTGGGAGAAGTGGGCCAGGTGGCTCCTTCCGCTTGTCGCGATCTGGGTGATCTTCGGACTAATCACCCTCATCCCGCCCGTCCTGATGCGCTGGGGGCCGTTCTAAGGGATCCGGCGGCTTCTCCTCTCACCCCGGGAAAAAAAGAGGGCGCCAGGCAACCTTTTCGGTCTCTCCTTCATCTTATCCATTTGAGGAAGAAATGGACAGCTGTTGCTGGGCTCTATCACTTGCCACCGGGCCCTCCTTAAGGGATAATGGCCCGCGGGACGCGTGTGTCTGGTACCCGGCAGCGAATCCTGTCATGACGACAGACGAAAGAGACTGGAAGAAACGCCCTTCTCTCCCCCTGTCCACCCTCTCCGGGCTTATCAAGAAGAGCCAGGCGGGCGACGAACAGGCGATGGAAGAGATCTACGAGCATTATAAGCGCCCCCTCTTTAACCTGGCCTACCGGACGATCTCTGACCGTCTGGCCGCCGAAGACCTCCTCCAGGATATCTTTGTCAAGGTGTTCTCCCATCTCCGGGAGGTCAACAGGGATGAGACCTTCGTCGCCTGGATGTACCGGATCGCCATAAATACGTGCTATTCCTATCTTCGGAGCCGCCGGAGCCGGGATGCCCGGGCCGTCAGCCTCAGCGAGGTCGAGGGGAAGAAGGAAGAGGCCGTTTACGACGGGCACGAAGAAAGCCTGGCCGGGCCCCTGGATGACGCGGTCCGGACGCTTCCGGAAAAGCTCCGCTCCGTCTTCGTGCTCCATGACGTCCAGGGGCACACTCACGAGGAGATCGGACGGATGCTCGGGTTCACGGTCGGGACATCCAAATCTCAACTGTT
>DAIPLF010000511.1:0-1519 GCA_036769375.1 Candidatus Aminicenantota bacterium
GGCCTTCGTCCTCAACGCTCTCATGAAGAAGGGGAAGCGGATCGAGCTCATCCAGAAGCCCAAGGCGGAGGAGGATATGGCCGTGGCCGCGGCCTCGCTCCTGGCCCGGGCGGAGTTCCTGAAACGGCTGCACTTTCTCTCTCAAGATGTCGGAGTGGAGCTGCCCAAAGGGGCGTCGGTCCTTGTCGAAGAGGCCGGGGTGAAATTGGTCAAGCTCCATGGACCGCAGATCCTGGAGAAGGTCGCCAAGACGCACTTCAAAACAACGACCCGCATCCATGATCTGACAGGCTAGTAGGGGAGGAGAGTTTGACGACAAGGCTCTATTTTGAGGACGTCGGCCGGAGAGAGTTCGACGCCCGGATTCAGGAACGTCTCGTTCATGAAGGCCGACCCGCCGTGGTCCTCGACCAGACGGCCTTCTATCCGGAGTCCGGGGGCCAGCCATCGGACAGGGGGAAGCTGGGTGAGGCCGGGGTTCTCTATGTCTTCGAGGACGGGGAGAGGATCGTCCACGTCCTCGACCGGGAGTTGGTCGGGACGGGGGAAGTGCGGGGAATGGTGGATTGGGGCCGGCGTTTCGACCACATGCAGCAGCACTCCGGCCAACATATTCTCTCTCAATGTTTCGTCGAGCTCCTTGGGGGGGAAACTCGGTCGTTCCATCTGGGAGAGCAGCTCTCCACGCTGGAGATCGGCCTAAGCACGGTCTCTGAGACGGCTCTGGAAGGGGTCGAGCTGCGGGCCAACGAGGTCGTCTTCGAAGACCGGGAGATCAAGACTTACTTCGTGGAAGCGGACAAAGTCGGGACGGTCCCGCTGCGGCGGCCTCCCAAGAAAGAGGGAACGATCCGGGTGGTCGAGGTCAGCGGGTTCGATTTTTCCGCCTGCGGCGGAACCCACTGCCGGAGGACAGGGGAGATCGGTTTGATCAAGATCATCCGCTGGGACAAAATCAGGAACAACCTCCGTTTCGAGTTCCTCTGCGGTCGGAGGGCTTGGCAAGACTACCGGGAAAAGAACCGGTCCGTCTTGGAGATCAGCCAGAGATTTTCGGTCCATGAAAAAGACGCCCTTGCCGCGGTCGAAAGGACGGTCCAAGAAAACAGACACGCCAGGAAGAAGCTCAAGCAGCTTCAGGAGGCCCTGGCCGGGTTTGAGGCCAGAGAGGTGGTCGGGCAGCAGCCTGGCCCCCTCATCGTCGCGGTCTGGACCGAAAAGACGGCGGAAGAAGCGAAGCTCTTGGCCCTTAGTATAGTCCGCTCGGCCGAGCGGGCCGTCCTGTACGCTGTCCGGGGTAAGGAGAGGGATCACTTCATATTCGCTTGTTCTGAAAAGATGCCCCTGAACATGCGCGAGATCGTCCCCCTAGTGACGGAGCGTTCTCAAGGCAAGGGAGGCGGCGGCTCATCGCTGGTAGAGATCGTGGCCGATAAGGGCGCTGACCTCGAAGCCGTCCTCTCCGCGGCTGAGGAATACCTCAGGACGAAGCTCGGCGCGCCGGGCGGGAACAACTAGG
>DAIPLF010000158.1:0-5317 GCA_036769375.1 Candidatus Aminicenantota bacterium
CGGCTTCTTTCAGAATGGCGGCCAGACCCAGCCAGTCGGCGCTGAGAGCGGAAACCGGCAGTCCAAAGGGAAAGTAATCGCGAAGATATTTCTCGAAATCAGTCATCTCAGCCAGTTCTTTTACGGTCAAACCCTTGATTATTATAAGTCTTTTATCATCCGTCCTTCAATAGATTTGGGCCCATCAAAGAGGCTTCATCATAAAATAGTCGGGGGGAAGGCGGACTGGCCAGCAGGCTTTGGCGAACTCGCTTGAATTCCGGCCGGAAGAGAGGCCATAATAAGAGGAAAACGTCCTGAAAAAGGAGGCCTAGGATGTCCGAGCGTCGAAAAAAGCGCCTAACCTTGAAAGACTTGAAACCTCCGCGCGGGAATTCTCGCCGGGAGTTCCTTAAGACGGCGGCGGGGGGGGTGGGCGGCGTGCTCATCGCCGACCGCTTTCTCGTCAGAGCCCTTTACGGGCGGCCCGCCCAAGCTCAGACTCAGCCGGAAAAGATGGTCTATTCCATGATCGTCGTCGATTTCAATAAATGCACGGGCTGCCGGACCTGCGAGACGGCCTGCTCCTCATTTAATAACAAGGTCGATGTAAACGGAAAGGAGCTCCCGGGCCTGGGGAATCCGGCCTCCGCGAATATCCGGGTTTATCCTTACAACCCCGACGTCGATGTCCCGGTAACGTGCCTCATGTGCGAGGACGCGCCATGCATCGAGGCCTGTCCCGTAGAGCCCGACCCGCAGACAAAACGCAGGGCGCTCTTCCGGGAAGGCAGACTTCCCGTCTTGCATAACGACCTCAACCGCTGCATCGGCTGCGGTTCCTGCGCCGAGGCCTGCAGGACCAAACGAGTCCGAGCGATCATCCCCAACCGGGAAACCAACAAGCCGGAAAGGATGTGCACGCTCTGCGGAGGCGATCCACAGTGCGTAAAGCATTGTCCTAACGAGGCCTTGAGCTACATCGTCGAGGGCACACCCGGTCACCACTACGGCTTTTCGCCGGACGAAGTGGCCAAAGCCCTGACCGAGCTCTGGTACAAGACGGAATAGGAGAGCGAGATGGCGGAGACAATTTACGGCTATCACGGTGTCGTCCTGGAAGTGGATCTGACGAACAAGAGAACGGGCAGGATCCCTCTCACTAAAGAAGATGCGCGGAATTTCATTGGCGGGCGCGGCCTGGGGATGAAGCTCCTCGCCGACCGGTTGAAAAGGCCCGGGGTGGACCCTCTCTCACCCGAGAATCCACTGCTTTTCATGCCGGGGCCTTTCTCCGGGTTTCCGATCCCTTCAGCGTCGAGGACCTGCATCGTTACGAAATCTCCCCGGACGTCGCCGCTCGAATCCAAGTATTCCTTTGCTTCGACCGTGAGCTACGCCAACATGGGCGGTTTTTTCGGCCCCGAGGTCCGCTTCGCCGGGTATGATGGAATCATGGTGACGGGGAAAGCGGCTTCGCCTGTTTATATATGGATCGATGACGATAGAGTCGAAATCCGGGACGCCGGAAAGTACTGGGGGATGAGGACCGACGAATTCGACCGCCGTTTCATCGAAGAGCTGGGCGACCGGCGCTTCCGGACGTGCTACATCGGGCCCGCCGGCGAAAACCTGGTCACCTACGCCTGCGTCATCAATACCGCGGCCCGGGCGGCCGGGCGCGGCGGGACAGGCTGTGTCATGGGTTCGAAAAACCTTAAGGCCATAGCCGTTCGAGGAACGGGCCAGCCTGCAGTCGCCGAGCACGAGAAATTTATGAGCGCCCTCGAGGACATCAGGAAAAACTTCAGGGCCGGTTTCAACGGCGGTTCAGGCTACGACGACTGGCGCCGCTACGGGACGGCCTCGGCTCTGATCAGCGCCTCCGACAGCGGTTTCCAGGCGGTCAAAAATTTCGCCGAAGGCACATTCGCCGATGCTGACAAGATCGCCGGGATCGCCGCCGAGCAGAAGATCTGGGTCCGCGACTTCGCCTGCTTCTGCTGCCCCCTGAGCTGCAAGAAGGCGGGCGCCGTGCGGAGCGGAAAGTATGCCGGGATCACCCATGACGGACCCGAATATGAGACCGGGACAATGATGGGCGCCAACCTCATGCTCTCGGACCTCGACGCCGTGATGAAAGCCATCTATGATGTCGATGATTATGGCCTTGATAATATTTCCACCGGCAACGTCATCGGCTTCCTGATGGAAGCCTATGAGAAAAAGCTCATCGACCGGGCGTTCCTTGACGGGATCGACCTCCAATGGGGGAGCGCCGAAGCGATCCTGGAGATGGTCCGGAAGATCGCCCTCCGCGAGGGGGTTGGAGACCTGGCATCGAAAGGCGTAAAGGCGCTTGCGGCGAAGATCGGCGGCGGGTCCGAGAAATTCGCCGTCCACAGCAAGGGCCACGAGCTGGCCGCCTGGAATCCCCATAGGAGCCTGGATTTGGCCATCACTTACACCACCGCTTCGAGGGGCGCCTGCCATCTCAACTCCAGCTCGGCCGCAGGCCAGAACGATTATGCGGCTGCTGAGTCCCTCGGCCTCTGCCTGTTCGCCCTCGATGGATTCGGCAAGGACGGGGTTCGAAGGCTGCTTTCGGCAATCACGGGATTTGAGTGGACAGAGGAAGATTATCTTCGGGCCGGGGAGCGCATCTATAACCTGGAACGGGCTCTCAACTGCCGGGAAGGATTCACCCGCGCCGACGACGCGTTGCCCGACCGCTTCTTCGAGGAAGCGCTGACCTACGGGCCTCACAAGGGCGCCGTTCTCAAACGGGACGAATTCGACAAAGCGCTGTCCGACTATTACAAAGACCGCGGCTGGGACCTTAAAACCGGAAACCCGGCTCCCGAAAAACTCGAGAGCCTCGGCCTGGGTTTTATGAGCGCCTTATAACTTGCCATTCCATTTCAGAAACATCATATTTCCACTATACTATTCCATTATGAAGACAATAGGTGATCTCAAGCTCAAAGCTTTTTTCCCGGGAATTGTCATTGTGGCCCTCTGTTTTCCCTCATTGAACGCCCTGTCGCAGGATGTCCAGCAAACAGAGGCCAAGATGATGCAACAGGCAGAGGAAAATATCGAGAAATACCGGAAAGGCGATGTCACTGTCCAGTTCAAAACCCGGGATGGCCAAGCGATAAGAAATGCCCGGCTCGATATCCATCAGAAGACCCATGATTTCCTTTTCGGGTGCATCCTATTCGACCTGATCCGCAATGAGGAGGGCACCAAAGAAGAGCTCTTCAAGGCCCGTTTCAAAAAAATATTCAACCTGGCCGTCTTCCCTTTCTATTGGCCCGGCTACGAATCACAACAGGGATTCACCCAGTGGGAAGGCATGCTCCCGACCATCGACTGGTGCAAGGCTAACGGAATAACCCCAAAAGGACATCCGTTGGTCTGGGCTACCTCTTCCGGAACCCCCGAATGGCTGGCCGGGTATACAGTTGAAGAAACGGAAGAATTTCTAAAAAACCGCGTCATCAGCATCACCTCAGGGTTCCGGGACAAGATCGAACTATGGGATGTGGTCAATGAGCCCGTCAATGTGAAGACATGGAGACACAAAATAGGGACCTTAAGCGATGAGAACGACTGGGATATCGCCGACCCCATCCCCCTGATCGCGGATTATGTTGAACAGGCCCTGCGCTGGGCCCATCGGGGCAATCCGAGGGCGACCTTGTTGATAAATGAGTACAAGACCCTGGCCGACGGAAAGGCCAGAGGACGGTATGGGGACCTGCTGGCAGAACTCAGCAAAAGGAAGGTGCCTTTATCAGGGATCGGAATCCAAGCCCATGAACCGAGACAGGAATGGTTCTCCCCGGTGGAAGTATGGAAGACATTCGACCTTTATTACCGGCTCGGGTACCCGATCCACATCACGGAATTCCATCCTCAGTCATCGGGTATCGGCATAACGGGAAGCTGGCGGACGGGGTCATGGACGCCGGAAGCTCAAGCCGAATTCACCGAGCAGTTTGTCAGGCTGTCTTTCGGGCATCCGGCCGTGGTCTCGATCAACTGGTGGGGATTATCCGACCGCAATAGCTGGCTGCCGGGTGGTGGGCTTATAGATGAGGGATACCGTCCCAAACCGGTTTATACAATGCTGGATACACTGATCAACCAAACCTGGAGAACGAAGACCTCTCTTATAACTGATGACCAGGGAAAGGCATCCTTCAGGGGATTCTTCGGGGAATATGAAATCACCTTAAGTATGCCGGAGGGCAAGACCCATGTCTTTCCTGTTCACGTGAACAAGAATGAGGAAGACAAATGGGTCTTCATTATCGATGGTTCTGCGGAATAGTCAAACCATACTATAACCGGTATCCGCGATTTCACTTCCGCCCGCAGGGTCCGGATATCTTTGATCTTGGCCGCTCCTCCCATAGCCTCGGCGCATTTGGCAATGATCGATGCGGACTCGGTCGGAGTGATTTTAGCTCCACCCAACCTTTTCCCCCGCACCTCGTCGACCACGGACAGGATACTTTCCGCTACAAGGTCCGGAACATCCAAATAGAGATAATGCGAGGCCCCCTCGGCGAGTATGAACTTTCCGTTGGTGGACCTCTCGGCCAGGGCGCGGCTTTGCCCGACCCAGTAATTCTGGTACTCTCCGGCCACCTCGCCGAAAGCCGGATTGGGCTTCCCCGCGGCGAGCACTACGAGAGGCAAGTCCCCAAACGTCGAAACCGCGTCAACCAACCTCGCGGTTTCTCCAAACATCTCGCGGTGTTCCGACGCGATCATTCGGAAGAAAGAGGACTTCGCTTGCTCCTGAGCAGCAGTAGATTTCGCAGCCGAATCGGCAACGGCTTGCCATTCCGCGGTCATTCGTTCGGCCATCCCCCTGAGATCTTTGTACTCTTGTCCAAGCAGGAATGAGAGCGGGGGCGGGTCAAGAAGAACCATCCCAGCCACATCAGCGGGGTGCTTGGAAGCGAACACCTGCACGTTCAGAGCTCCAAGCGAATGGCCGACTAGCACGTAGGGCCCCGGCACAGACGCCTTCTTAAGCAGGGCTTTTAGCTCCTCCGCCTCACGGCCGCTGTGCCGAGGTAAAGGGCCGGGTTCGCTCTGCCCGTATCCGGCTCGATTATAAATGACGACCTGCGTGACCCGGGCAAGGCGCTCCTGCAACGGCCTTAGCTTGTCCAACGGGTCTGTAATGCCCGCATCGATGACGATGGCGGGAGCCCCTTTCCCCTCGAGATGCATCTGGAGGCGATGCGATCCAATGCTGACTAGCTGATCAGAGGGCGAACGACTCTCACGCGAGCATGATGCGATGATCAGGCACGCC
>DAIPLF010000159.1:0-5297 GCA_036769375.1 Candidatus Aminicenantota bacterium
GATCCTGGCTTCTATGGAAACCTGGGGCGTGGGCGTGTCCAGCACGGAGATCAGTCTTTCGAGCAGGTCCAGGTTTTCCCGGACGTCGGCAATGATCAGAGTGTTCGTCCGTTCGTCAATGGTGATCTCGCCACGCTGGCTCTTCTTGGAATTCAGGAGCGCCATGACGTCCCTGGCCTTGGAGTAGGACAGGGTGATCGTCTTGACGATGAGCGGCCCGGCCAGTTCCTTGCTCTCACGGAGTTTTCTTTGATCCTCGTCCTCCCGCGTCAGGACACTGACCGGAGCGATGCGCAGGACGTTGCCCTCCAGGACTTTGCCGAGCTTGTTGTTCCGGAGGAGGATATCGAGGGCCTGATCCCAAGGGACGTCCTCAAGATTGCAGGTGACCACGCCCCTGACTTCGGGGTCGAAAACGACGTTGAGCTTGGCGAAATCGCCGAGATAGAGGATGACATCCCGAAGGTCGGCATCCTTGAATCTGAGGGTGATGATCTCGCCCGTGTATTTGACCTCCCGTTCCGTGAGAACCCTGGTCTCATATCTCTGCTCCTGCTCCTGGACGAAGGTCAGATCATCCGGATTGGAGGGAGGCGTTTCCTGGACCGCTTTTCCATTCTTCCCGTTATCCGCCTTGGCTGGGACGACGGGTGCACTGGGCTTGACCTCCATCTTGGGAGCAATCTCCGTCTTTTGGATGGAGATATCCGGCGGCGGAGGAGGCGTGGCGGCCTTCTGCGGCGTTATGCCGCCGGCTGCTGTGAGCAGGGGATTCTGCTCTTTGAAGAACGAAACGACGATCCCGTCTTTGTCCGAGCTGAAGTCATAGAACTTGGGTTCATTGAGGTCGAAGACCATCCGGGTGATGGAGCGGGGGTTGCTGAGCTGGAACTGGGCGACCCTGACCTTCTTCAGCCCGTATTTGTCGATGGGAAGCTCGGAAGCGGGCTCTTCATAGACGGCGTCATAGACATCAACGACCAGGCGGAGGGGTTTTTCCAGAGTAAAGACCTGGGAGACTGTCCCGCCGCTGAGCTTGGCGCGGAATTGAACCTCGCCGTCCTTATCTTCCATATTCAGCTTGTGCATAAAGACGCTTGTGCCGGCGTTCTGGTCCAGCTGTTGCTGGACCTCTGGCTCTACCTGGACTTCTCCGAGCCCTCTCTGGATCCTGTTCAGCTCGATGACCGTCCGGTTTTTCTCGGCCGTCACCGTATACGGTACGGGCTCTTGAACCTGGATCTGCAGCCGGGCCTGCTCCGGTCCCGTCTTTTCCAGCTGAACTCCCGTCACCAGCTGGGCTCCGGTCGTCTCGACAGGGGTCTGGGAAGTGACGTTGACCTGGTCAAGCTCGAGGACAATCGTCTTGGCCGCGTAGTAGGTTCGGGCAAGCGTCAGAGCCGTATCCGTCTCCAAGACGACCCGGGTGCTCAGCTTTCCCGGCTGAGTGGTGATCTTATTTATCGTGGCCGCCGAGGAAGAACCGTACCCGTAGCCGCTGAAGATGACCAAAAGGCTCACTGTGGTGAAGAGCAGCCAAAAATCTTTCCTTTTCATGTTTTAACGCTCCTCCGGGTTTATTTCTTTGATGATATCCTTGGGTTTGGTTAAGGGGATACCGCGCTCATTGGTCTTGCGGAAGATAACCTGGGTTTCGGCAATCGAGAGGATGAACCCGTCCGACAGCTTGTCGCCGACTGCGAAATAGTAGGGGAAACCCTGGGGGCCGCTGAGGATGGCCGTGAACCGTTTCTTGTACTGGACGATCCCGATGAGGTTGATGTCATCGATGAAGAGCTGAGGCGTTCCTCCGACCGTCGTTTTTTCCTTGAGCTCTTTTCCTCCCAGCAGGTTTTTGAAAGGGTCCCTCCGGCCGGAGGGATCGTAGGTCGTCTGGTTGGTCGGCAGGTCGATGAGAGCTTCTCGCTCCAGCACTTCCTTCTCCTCCTGTGAAAAGAGAAGGACGCCTCCTCCGAGGAGGAAGCTCAGGCAGACGAGCACAATGGCTAGGTGTTTCATGTCGCCCTCCTCTTGGGCTGAGGCTTTGCCTCCGGCTTCTCCTCCGCTCCCTCTTCCAGGAACATGTAGGTCTTGGCTGTGAAGGTGGACGAGATGGTCTGCTCATCCGTCTGGTTGCTCAGGGCCTTGATGGTGAAGTTCTCGATGTTGAAGATCCGGGCGAACTTGCTCAGCCGGTCGAAGAATGAGGCCAGGTTGTGATAGCTTCCGCGGATCTCCATCGGAATCGGCCATTCCGAGTAGAATTCCCGGTTGATCTCTCCCCGGGGAGTGAAACGGACGAGGTCCAGCCGGGAGTCGAAAGCCATCTGCTGGACCCGCCGGAGGATGACATCGGTTTCCTTCCTGAGCGGGATGATCACTTCCAGCTCTTTCAGGGTTTGGGTGAGGGAAGCCAATTCGGCTTCGATCTTATCGAGCTGCATTTTCTTTTCCTGGAGCCCCCGGACCTCGCTTTCCACCTTCAGTCTTTCCGCTTTGATCCGGTTGAGCTCGGCCTGCTGAGGCTTGAAATAAAGGAAGAAGGCAGCTCCGAGAATGACGACCGCTAGGATGATGTAGCCGTACCAGGGCATGTTTTTCATGGTGATCACCCTTTCTTGGTCTTGGCCTTAGGCGTCGGCTTGGCGGCCGGCTTCTGGGGAGGTTGGGCGCCCTCGGGCAGCACGTAGTTCAGGGTCAGCGAGAACTCGAGGAACTGGGCGCTCCGTCCCGTTCGCTGGGTCGATGAGATGAGGTTGACGGTGGCGAAGTGGGCACTGTTCTCCAGGTTGTAGATGAAGTCGGCGATAAGGTTGTTGGAAAGGGCGTTGCCCTTGATCTGGATCAGCTGGCCCTGGAAAGAGACCTCCGTTAACCAGACCCAGTCCGGGAGGTCCTTGCTGAGCTCGTCCAGGATGACGACGGCGCTGTCCTTCTGGGCCCGCAGCTGGTTGATCAGGCTGATCTTGCGCTCGAAGACGGCCTTTTGATTTTCGAGCTCGGCCAGCTTGGCGATGACATACTCGAGCTTTTTCTTCTCAGCCTGGGCGGTCTGGAGCCGGTCTCTTTCCCGGCTGATCATCCCTTTCTGGAGGAAGAAGGCAGCGGCCAGGACAGCGATGAGGAGCAGGATGAAGATCGAGGTGAGGGGGAAGGCCTTTTTGGCCCTGATCTCCGGCCCGGGTGCAGCGGGCCCTTCCCTAAATTCCTTGCTTTCCGGCTTGAGGAGGTTGATTCGGATCATGTTACTTTTCCATTTTCCGGGTGGCCAGTCCGACGGCCACGCCGAAGAGGGGGGCCATCTCCTGCGGATAAACGGGATCGAGCTTCTTCTCGTCGAACAACACGTTCCGGAAAGGATTGAACGTCTCCGTCTTGATGCCGAACTTCTGTTCGAAGGAATGGGTGATGTTCTTGAGCTGGGCCAGCCCGCCACTCAGATAGATATTCTCAATTTTCTTTTCACTCTTTTCACCGGCCTCGTAGAAGGAGAAGGTCTTGTCGACTTCGTCGAGCAGGTCTTTGATGTTGAAGCTGACCAGCTCATCCACTTTTTCCGGGGCGATGTTCTTCGCCGGGATCCCCTTGAGCAGCTTCTCGGCCTCGTCGAAGCTGAGGTTGAGCTCCTTGCGGATGTTCTCGATGAAGAAGAAACCGCCCAGTGACAGGTCGCGGACGAGCTGGGAAGTCCCCCGCTCGACGACAGCCACGTTCGTGATGTTGGCCCCGATGTTGATGACGGCCAGGATCTTGGACCGGAACTCCTCCGGGTAGTTGGCTTCCAGCGAGTTCTGGAGAGCGAAGACGTCGACATCGATGGCTACGAGGTTCTTGCGCGCCTGGTTGACGACGTTGCTGTAATTGGCGATCTTGTCCTTTTTGGCGGCGACCAGGAGGATATCCAGATTCCGCTCCTCCGAGCCCCGGGGCGGCCGGAGGATCGCATAGTCCACGTTGGTCTCTTCGTAGGGATAGGGGATGTTGTGCTTGGCTTCCCAGACGATGGATTCGGCCAGCTCCTCCCTGTCCATTGCCGGCAGGGAAATCTTTTTGATGATCACCGAGTTGCCCGAAATGGAGATGGCGATGTTGCGGTTCTTGAACTTGTTCTCTTCGAAGATCAGCTTGATCGTTTCGACGACGGCGGTGGAATCGATGATCGTCCCTTCGACGATGGCATCGTGGGGGAGGAGTTCGTACCCGATCCGGACGACCTCAAAGACGTCCCTGTCCCTCTTCTTCTTAGAGGTGAGCTCGACGGCTTTGACGCCATGAGAGCCGATGTCCAATCCGACGATCCCTTTGTCTTGGTTAAAACCCAGCATGTTTGCGCCTGCCTTTATTGAGGTAATTTGCCAACCGATAGCCTTCCCTGTTTGAGTTTTTCCCGGAGCTTCTTTTCCACAATCTTCGGGACGAGCCCGGCAACTGAGCCGCCCAGCGCGAACACCTCCTTGACCACTCCGGAGTTCAGGAAAGAATAATTGACGCTGGGCATCATGTAAAGTGTCTCAATCTCGGGGTCGAGCTGGCGGTTCATGAGCGCCATCTGCAGCTCGTACTCGAAGTCGGAAACCGCCCGCAGTCCCCGGATCACGATCCTGGCCTTCTGGCGTCTGACGAAGTCGACCAGAAGGCCATCAAAGGCCTTGACCTCGATAGCGGGCTGGTGAGTAAAGATCTCCTGGATCATGGTCACCCTATCTTTAGTCGAAAACAGGGCCTTTTTTTGGGGATTTTTAAGCACGGCGACGACGATTTTGTCGAACAGCCTCAACCCCCTGAGGATGATATCGACATGTCCGTTGGTAATGGGATCAAAGAATCCGGGATATACTGCTCTCTTCTCCATCCAAGGCACTATACGCTCAGGCTCAACCAGGTTATCCATGTCATTATCAGAAAGAATTGCCTTTGTCAACACAAAAACTCTCGGTTTGCAGATATTTTTCGCTTCCCAGAATCCTACAGTTCTCAAGGGGCGTCAATCACCTTTAGAGAGGAGATAGGAGGTGAAAAATTGCCGCCCGTCTCATCAATAAAGAGGATGTTGCCAGTCGGTTTTTTGTGTTGGGGGTCCTGTCGTGGTTCACCCCCGGCGCCCTCGCGGCCCATTTTGCTTTTATCAGAGTTGCAGGGTTTGCGGCATCAAACGCTTCGGTCGGCGGGGGCCCCCCGAACCACGCCACCCCCCTCTCCTCAGCGTAAGTTGATCACAAGCCGGGCAGCGCTTCCTCTGGATGAGAAGCCGTTGATTTTATGCCCGGGTTAGGGGAAAATAGCCGGGAGAGGGTGTT
>DAIPLF010000160.1:0-1408 GCA_036769375.1 Candidatus Aminicenantota bacterium
TCGACCATCCGCACGGCGGCGGAGAGGGCCGGTCCAAGGGCGGGCGCCATCCGGTCAGCCCGGAAGGGATTCCCACGAAGGGATACAAGACGAGACAGAACAAGCGGACGCAGAGGTTCATCGTCCGGAGAAGGAGTAAATAGCCATGAGCCGGTCTCTGAAGAAAGGTCCGTTCATCGATTCCCCCCTTCGGGAGAAGGTCCTGGCCATGCGTTCCGTCAAGGAGAGAAAGGTCGTCAAGACCTGGTCCCGCCGTTCGACCATCATCCCGGAGATGGTCGGCATAACGATCGCCGTGCACAATGGGAGGAAGTTCATCCCTGTCTTCATAACCGAGAACATGGTCGGGCATAAGCTCGGGGAATTTTCGCCCACGCGAACCTTCAAGGGTCACACCTCCAAGGCAGCCAGAGCCGTCAAGATAGGCAAGTGAGATGAACGAGACAAGCTTTGTATCTCATGCCATCGGCCGATACGTCCGGATCTCTCCCCAGAAGGCCCGGCTGGTGGCAGACCTCATCCGGGACCGGTTTGTAGGAGAGGCGCTAACAATCCTGCATTTCTCGGATAAGAAGAAGGCCAGCCTGATCATCGAAAAGGTCCTCCGCTCGGCCGTCGCCAATGCCCAGCAGAAGGTCCCCAACCTCGATGTCGATAACCTCTTCATCGGCCGGATCTATGTCAACCAGGGACCCCAGATGAAGAGGGTCCGGCCGGCGCCCCAGGGAAGAGCTTTTCGCATTCAGAAGAAAATGAGCCATGTCCATGTCTATTTAGAGGAAAAGAAAGGGAGATAAACAGTGGGCCAGAAGACTCATCCGCTCGGGTTTCGTTTAGGCTTCAACAGGACGTGGTCCTCGCGCTGGTTTTCCAGGGGTAAGGATTACAGCCGGCTGGTCCACGAGGACCTGAAGATGAAGAAGGCCATCAAGGAGAAGTACTATCACGCCGGCATCGCCGAGGTGGTCGTCGAGAGGGTCGGGCCCAAGGTGCGGGTCATCATCCATACCGCCCGTCCCGGGATCATCATCGGCCGGGGAGGGAAGGAGATCGAAAGCCTCAAGAACTTCCTTGAAGGGATAGCCAAGCGGGAGGTCTACGTGGACATCCGCGAGGTGGATAAGCCTGAGCTCAATTCGCTGCTGGTGGGAGAAGGGATAGGGGTCCAGCTGGAGAAGAGGATCGCCTACAGGCGGGCCATGCGCAAGGCCGTGGACATCGCCCTGAAGATGGGCGCCAAGGGGATCAAGGTGATGTGCTCGGGCCGGCTGGGCGGAGTCGAGATCGCCCGGTCCGAGTGGTATCTTAAGGGCCGGCTTCCCCTCCAAACTCTGCGGGCCGACATCGACTACGCTTTTACTCAGGCCTTCACCACCTACGGACAGATCGGCATCAAAGTCTGGATCTA
>DAIPLF010000160.1:1508-5282 GCA_036769375.1 Candidatus Aminicenantota bacterium
ATATCGAGAGAGAATCGAGAACTGAGATGAAAGCCCAAGAACTGAGGGAATTGACCGAGGACGAGCTTCTGCAGAAGGAAAAGGACCTCGCGGACCAGCTCTTCAAGCTGCGCTTCCAGCATGCCTTGGGCCAGGTGGAGAATGCCATGAAGGTCCGGACCATCCGGCGGGACCTGGCCCGGATCAAGACCGTGCGCAAGGAAAAGGGCCGGAGAAAGGAATAGCCATGGAAGCCAAGCCCATCAAGAGGAAGACAACCAAGATCGGTGTGGTCGTCGGGAAGAAGATGAAGAAGACTGTCACCGTCCGGGTCGAGCGCCAGCTGCGCCATCCCCTGTACAAGAAGGTCATCAAACGGGAGAAGAAGTTCCTGGCCCACGATGAATATGAGAAGTGCAAGCTGGGCGATGTCGTACGGATCATCGAGACCCGGCCCATCAGCAAGCGCAAGCGCTGGAGGGTCACCGAGATCGTCGGCCTGTCGACGTCCGAGGTCGAGCCCGAGGGCGGGGAGAGTAAAGAATGATCCAGATGCGAACGATGCTCAAGGTGGCCGATAACTCCGGCGCCCGGATGATCATGTGCATCACCCCCCAGGGGGGAGGCGTCGGACGGCTGGCGACCCTCGGCGATATCATCTCGGCGACGGTCAAAGAGGCCGAGCCGGAGAGCAAGATCCCCAAGGGGCAGGTCGTTCGGGCGGTCGTCGTCCGGACGAGGAAGGAAGTCCGGCGCAAGGATGGATCCTATATCCGCTTTGACGACAACGCCGCCGTGATCATCGACAAGGCAGGCGAGCCGGTGGGCACCCGTGTCTTCGGACCGGTAGGGAGAGAGCTGCGGGACAGGAAATTCATGAAGATCGTCTCGCTGGCCCCGGAGGTCCTCTGATGAGCAGACAGGCGCTGAAAAAGGGAGACATCGTCATCGTCAAGAAGGGCAAGGACAAGGGTAAGACCGGGAAGGTCCTGATGATCCTGCCGGAGAAGAACCGGGTCATCGTGGAGAAGATCAACTTTGTCAAGGAGTTCATCCGGCCGGACCGCTCCAAGAACATCCAGGGCGGGATCATGGAAAAGGAGGCACCTCTCTCGGTGGCCAACGTCATGCTCTACTGCCCGGAGTGCGAGCAGGGCGTCCGGGTGAAGAAGAAGGCGCTTGAGGACGGCAGCCGGATCCGGATCTGCCAGAAGTGCGAGCTGAGCCTGGAGAAACAGAAGTGAGGGAGATGCGATGAGCCGCCTGTATGAAAAGTACAAAAACGAGATCATCCCCGAGCTCCAAAGCGAGCTGGGGATCAAGAACAAGATGGCGGTCCCGCGCCTGGAGAAGATCGTCCTCAACATGGGGGCCGGAGACGCCATCCAGAACATCAAGCTCCTGGACGCGGCCAAAGCCGAGCTCGGACAGATCGCCGGCCAGCAGCCGGTCATCGGCCGGGCCCGCAAATCGATTTCCGCTTTCAAGCTGCGAAAGGGGCAGGCTATCGCCTGTTTCGTGACCCTCCGGAGCAGGCGGATGTACGAGTTCTACGACCGGCTGGTCAACATCGTCCTCCCCCGGGTGAGGGACTTCAGGGGCGTTTCCCCCAAATCGTTCGACGGCCGGGGGAATTACACCCTGGGTATGAGGGAGCAGATCGTCTTCCCGGAGATTGACTACACCAAGGTCGAGCGGTCCCGGGGGATGAACATCACCATCGTCACATCGGCGCGGAATGACCAAGAGGCCTTCGCCCTGTTGAAGAAGCTGGGCATGCCCTTTCGGGAGGCCTAACGGATAAGGAAGGACACCATGTCAACGACAGCAGCTTATGCCAAGTCCCTTCGCCAGCCCAAGTACGCCATCCGCAAGCACCGGCGGTGCCGCATCTGCGGGCGTCCCAAGGGCTATTACCGGAAGTTCGATATGTGCCGGCTCTGCTTGCGCGAACTGGCCCTCAAAGGCGAGATCCCCGGGGTCATCAAGGCCTCGTGGTGAAGGGGAGAAAGGATCGAACGATGAGTCAAACGGACCCGATCGCAGACCTGCTCACCAGGATTCGGAACGCCGCCCGCATCCGGAAGAGGGAAGTGACCCTCCCTTCCTCGAAGTTGAAGGTGGAGCTGGCCAAGATCCTCAAGGAAGAAGGGTATATCCGCAATTTCAAGGTCGTCGACGACAACAAGCAGGGGATATTGAATATCGCCCTCAAGTACACGGAGGACAACCAGAGCGTCATCTCCGGGCTTCGCCGGATCAGCCGGCCGGGCTGCCGCCTTTTCTGCACCCGGGACTCAGTCCCCAAGGTGTTGGACGGGCTGGGCATCGCCATCGTCTCGACGTCTCGGGGGACGATGACCGGCAAGAAGTGCGAGGAGCTCGGAGTCGGCGGAGAGATCCTTTGCTATATCTGGTAAAGTCACCGGAAGGGAGTGCCTGAAGATGTCGAGAGTCGGACGGAAGCCTATAGCGCTGCCGGAGGGAGTGAAGGTGACCATCCATGCCAACCGGGTCGAGTTCGAGTCCTCAAAAGGGAAGCTCGAATCGCCCTTGATGCCAGGGATCGAGGCCAAGCTGGAGGACCGGAAGCTCGTTTTCAGCCGGGCGGATGATTCCAAAACGATGAGGACCAACCACGGCCTGGTGAGAAGCCTGGCCAACAACGCCCTCCTCGGGATTACCGTCGGCTTCTCCAAACAGCTGGAGATCGTCGGTGTCGGGTACCGGGCCAAGCTGGACAAGGAGGGACTTGAGCTCAGTGTGGGCTACTCAAAGCCCGTCCTCTACAAGATCCCGGCGGGCATCCAGGTCGTCGTCGAGAAGCCGACCCTGATCACTGTCAAAGGGATCAACAAGCAGCAGGTCGGCCAGGTGGCCGAGGAGATCAAGCGCTTCCGCAAGCCGGATCCCTACAAGCTCAAGGGCATCCGTTATGCTGGCGAGCGCCTGATCAAGAAAGAGAGGAAGGCGGGAGCGGGGGTGGCCAGTGCGTAAAGACAAGTCAGAAACCCAGAAGAAGGTCAAGGCCAGGATCCGCAAAAGGGTCCGGGCGAAGATCCGGGGCAGCGCGGGACGGCCAAGGGTTTTCGTCTTCAAGAGCAACCGCTATGTCTACGCCCAGGCGGTCGATGATGAGAAGGGGGCCGTGCTCGTTTCCGCCTGCACGCTGGAGAAATCCCTCAAAGAAAAGATCAAGAACACCAAGAACAGGGAGGCCTGCCAGAGCCTCGGTCAGGTCCTGGCGGAGCGGTTGAAGGAAAAGAAGATCGAGCGAGTCGTCTTTGACAGAGGCATATATCCGTATCACGGCAGGGTCAAGGCCCTTGCCGATGCCCTGAGGAAGGGGGGCCTGGCCTTTTAGGGCCGGCCGACAGGCGATCAAGGAGGAAAGAGAGTGGACTACAACAGAACCAAGAGGCCGGCAGCCCCGAGATCCGAAGAGGGCGAGCTCAGGGACCAAGTCATCTCCATCCGCCGCGTCACCAAGGTCGTCAAGGGAGGGAAAAACCTCAGCTTTTCCGCTCTGGCAGCCGTTGGCGATGAGCACGGAATGGTCGGCGTCGGCAAAGGCAAGGCCAGAGAGGTCCCCATGGCCATCGCCAAGGCCGTTGAGGCCGCCAAGAAGCGTCTGATCCATGTGCATCTCGACGGCACGACCATTCCTCATCTCGTCCGCGGCGAGGATGGGGCGGGTACGGTTATCCTCCGGCCGGCGTCCAAAGGCACCGGTGTCATCGCCGGCGGGGCGGTGCGGGTGATCGTCGAGCTGGCCGGGATCAAGGACATCCTGAC
>DAIPLF010000161.1:0-3918 GCA_036769375.1 Candidatus Aminicenantota bacterium
AAGGTCCAGGTGGCCACGGGCGTGAGCACGCTCTTCTGGCGTCCCTATATCTCCGTCCGGCCCAACGGGAAATCCGTCCATGTCGCCTGGTGCAAGGGAGGAGGAAAGGGGAACCAGGCGATGCATTCCTGGCGGGACAGCGCCGGAGACTGGCATACCGAGAGCGCTTATCAGGTCCCTTCAACCCAGAGCATCAGCCAGCCGGCTTGCGCAGTCGACGGCACCGGCCAGGTCCACCTCCTGTTCGTCGTCTTTAACGATGTCAGCAGTGACATGTGGGCCACGATCTTCTACATGCGAAAACCGGCCGGCGGAGATTGGGGACCCTGCGAGTCCTTCGCTCCCCATCTCCCCGAACACAAGTACCCGATGCTGTTCACCGACTCCGTGGGTGACGTCCATGCCACCTGGTGCATCATTGGAGCCGGCATGGGGGATGCCAACGACGCCTATTACTGTGCAGCGTCAAGCGGGGAAAAGCTGCGCTTCGCTTCCAAGGTCAAGATCCCCAAGAACTCCGATACCAACGTCAATGGCTACGGCGATGTCTATGTCGATCGCGACGGGGTTGTCCATCGGTCGATCGGAGGCTGGAGCTCCACACAGCGGAAGATGTGCATCAACCATTCGAAGAAAGCTCCCGATGGATCGTTCGCGGAGCCGACCCGTCCCAGCATTGGCTTCCTTTCCCTGGCGAACTGCGACCCCGTCCCGTCTGTTGTGGCGGGGGAGGACGGAACGGCGATCGTTGCCTGGGGGCAAGTCGGAACGGACGGGTCCAACCAGGTCAAAGCCTCCTTCTATGATCCCGCTGAAGCCAAATGGACCCTGACGACCGTCGATCCGGCGGCCGGCATTCCCCTGAAAGAAAATGCCTATCGAGTCGCCCTGACCCGCACGGATGCGCAGATGCTCGGCGTATGGCGGGGAAGCAACGGCCATCTGATGCTCTTCGTCTTGCCGATCGACGGATCCAACCCTCCGCCCCCGGAGGAAGGAGACCCGGTGGCCAGTTTCTACGCCACCCCGACCGCCGGACCTTCCCCGCTGACCGTCACGTTCGACGGGTCGACTTCCTACGATTCGGACGGCGCGATCGTCTCCTACAGCTGGAGTTTCGGTGACGGAGAGACGGCGGACGGGGCGATCGTGGACTATACCTACACGACCAGCGGGACCTTCAGGGCGAGCCTGACAGTCACGGACAACGAGGGCAATGCGGGCAGCGCTTCCGAGGAAATCCTGGTGGGCGAGTCCACCGATCCCCCGGTGGCCGATTTCCGGTTCGCCCCCAGCACGGGGATCTTCCCTTGCGAGATCGCCTTTGATGGAGGGTCCTCCCACGACCCGGATGGCACTATCGTCCGCTACAGCTGGAATTTTGGGGATGGAAGCCGGGGGACTGGAAGAGTGGCCAAGCATACCTACTCCCGCTGGGGGACGTTTTCGGTCGGCCTGACCGTTCAGGACAACTCAGGCGCCTCAGCCAGCAAGGTCCGCAATATCGAGATCCTCCGGCTCTTTCAGCCGTTGAGCGTCCGCTGGGAATCTTATAAGGACGAGAGCCTCTTCCAGACCCGCTATGTCAACAGCGTAAGCTGGGAGCGGAACCCGGCCAACGATCCCTTGGGAGTCCAGATCGTCCTCCAGCGGATCTGGCGCAAGAAGACCGGGGAGATCGACCTGGCCTTCGAGCCCGTCGGAGAAGTGACGGGAGATGTTTACAGCTTCATAGACAAGAGTGCCGGATCGGAAGATTCTTACGTCTACACCGTTACGGTGCGCGACAGTCAGGGCCACGAGAGCCCGATCGTCAGCGGCGGAGGAAACCCGGGCCTCCTCCAGCCCGATAGGCCTTCCTTGCCTTTTTTCAAAAGGGACAAGCTCGGGGAAAAATAGGCCTCTAGGACCCTCGTTTCCCCCCGGCCGTGAGCGCATCCGTGATCGCCTGGTCGCCTTTGAGCGCATGCGAAGGCCGGGGATGGCGGTCATCGAAGACGCGCAGGAGGTCCGGCCGCTCGACGGTGACGCCGCTTTCATCGATCCCTTCAAAACAGGCCGGGTTGGCGACGCGGCCGAGTTCAAGCCCCAGGTGTTTAGCGAAGAACTTATAGGCGGGCGCTCTCTTGGACGGTCCGTAGTCATGTCCTTCGGCGGACAGGTGGACGTTCTCAACCTTGTCTCCGGCGCCCAACAGACTGTAGACATTCTGAATGTAGGGGAACTCGACCCGGGGGGTGTTCTTGGTCCAATCCTCGCCGCATGAAATGAGGAGTTGTGGCCGGGGCGCGGCCAAAGCGGCGATATCGGTGTTATTTGTGACATGCTCTTCGCTCCTGTGGATGGGAAGACCGCTCTCGCAATTGCAGCCGCCGAAGAAGTGAGCGGAGACCATGACCACCGGAACGGACACAGCCACCCGGTCGTCGATAGCGGCGAGAAGGAAGCTCTGTGTGCCGCCCCCGGAGGCGCCAGTGATCCCGACGCGCCTCATATCGACCTCACCCAGTGATTCGAGAAAATCGAGACAACGGATGCTGTTCCAAAGCTGGAGTGTGAGGACGCGCGGATGGTCATGGGTCGTCTGGGTGGAATCCCCCCAGCCGACCATATCGTAAGCGAAGACGACGGCGCCCAATCGAGCCAGCGTGGCGCAGCGGAGCTGCATGTCCGGCCGGAATCGTCCGCCCCCCCCAGGATAGGTGAAGTGTCCATGCGGACAGAGGACGGCGGCGTAGGGCGGCCTCCCGATTTTTGGACGATAGAGGTTCCCGGTCACAAAAAAACCGGGCAGGCTCTCGAAAGCGACGTTCTCAACGCTGTACTCTCCGTAATCCCTCCGGCTGTGGCTGACCGGGTTGAGAGCGCATTTTTCGGGGGGAGGCAAGAGGCCGGCTCCCTTCAGTATGCCTTGCCGGACTCGACCGGCACGAAGCCGCCATTGAGCGGCCGTAGAATAGCCGCGGACGAATTCGGCCAGCTGATGGCGGGCGGCGGGCTCGCTGAGATAGGCGCCCTGACAGAGCTCGGGTTCGGCCGGGGCTCCCTGTTGGGCCATTCCACAAGGTGAAAGTCCAAGCAGAAAAGCGGCAGCTAAGCCCGGCCCGAGAAGGCGGAGAAACGTTCTTCGATGCATGGGACTCCTCGCTCGCTCCATCATAGACAAGCGATGGCCGGGAATCAACAGGAAATCGGGAGAGCCCTGGGGAGAGTCCCGGGAGAGCATGTAACTTTATTATAATCAATAATATAAATGCACGAAAGGAGTTTTCCAGGGGAGGGAGCGCCTTGGCCCCGGCGAAAGGGGGCAAGGTCAATATATATTATTGATAATAATATAGTTAACCGATAATTCACGGCCCGGGCGGCGGCTCTAACGATTTCCCCGCATCTGGGGTTTGACGGAAGGAGGCCGATTGTGGTATAAGGAACCTATCCCCACTGACGATACCAGGGGCTAAAGAACACCCAGCTTCGCCCATGAGACTCTTTATTAACGAATGTGATCTGCTTCGATTCAAGCGCCGGGCGGCCCGCGGCTATCCCCGCGAGGTCTACGGCATCATGCTCGGCAAGCGCCTGGCCAACCGGACCTTCAAGATCATGCAGATCATCATCCCGCCCATCGTCGAAGCGACCTATGACTATGTGATCCCCGATTATGACAAGATCGAGGAGATTGTCTCCAAGAGCGACCTGGATTACATCGGGTCCATCCATTCCCACCCCCAGGCCCCGCCCACTATTTCCACCCACGATTATCAGTACTGGGACAAAGACCGGGTCGTCGGTATCCTGAGCGTCCGCAAGCGAAGCATATACAAGGTCACCGAGCTCAAGTTCTGGCGGAAGAACGCAGCCCTGCCGGTCAAGTTCAAGACCTTCAAGCCGGGTGAGAACGGCCACAATCGATCATCC
>DAIPLF010000161.1:4018-5280 GCA_036769375.1 Candidatus Aminicenantota bacterium
TCGGCAGGACCAAAGAGCGCTGGGCCTGGATCAATCACGTCGCCTTTTCCGACCTCGCTCCCGGCGAGAGGTTCCTGTTCATCCAGTCGTTCTTGCGCTTTGTCCAGGCCCAAGGCTGCCTCGGCGTTATCGAGTGGACCAAGCACTATTATCCCTTGGGGCCCCTCTTCCGGTCCCATTTTTTCCCCTATTTCCGGTCGGTCAACCAGTATTCCTGGACGTTCAATCCGGAGATCAGCCTGAGCAAGGTCCGGGAGTGCAACGAGATCCTGGTTTAGCGGTTGACTATTGCCTCTCCGCTTGCTAACCTTGAACAAAGAGTAGGGTTTTATGTTCGCACGTGTCCTTAAGAGCCGGGTGAAAATCAACAAGATAGCCGAAGCGACCCGGACTTTCCGGGAGATCGTCCTTCCGCTCTGCCGGAAGCAACGGGGTTTCAAAGGCGGCTACTACATGAGCGACCCGAAGACAGGAGAGTCCGTGGCTATGACTTTTTGGGAGAGCGAGGCCGACATGCTGGCCACCGAGGCCAGCCATTTTTTCCAGGAGCAGGTAGCCCGCTTCATCCCTTACTATGCCAAGCCGCCGATCCGGGAGGCCTATGAGGTATCTGTCCGGGAAGAATCCGAGAAATCCTAGAGATTGAAAGTATAGGAATATTTGAGCAGGATCGCCCGGCTGCCGCTCCACGGCGGATAGGGGATCTTGCCCGCGCGGTCCGTATTCAGGATCTCATTAAAGACCAGATAGAGGTCGTTTCCTTCACGGGGGTTGTAGCGGAAGCGGACGTTCCCGATGACCAGGTCTTCGGCGCCGTTGTATTGGACAAAGGTGAGGATGGAGAGTTTGGTGCCCAGGGTGGCGAGCAGCCGGAGCTGCACCAGGTGGGCGATGAGCTCCTGGCCCCGCTCGGGGAATTTGACCCGGTTGTACTGGTACTGTCCGCTCAGGCTCAGGTCGGGGAGGATGCTCCAGGTCGGTCTCGCCATAAGAGTCATCCGCCAACCGTCGTAGAACGAGCCGGCTTCCACCATGCCCATGGACCCGAGGAGGCCGCCCATCGGGGTGTAGAAAAAGCCGCCGAAGCCGGAGAATGCGTACTCTCCGGGAGGAACATTGACCTCATCAGAAAACTCGAGCCATTCCCTCAGGCTCTCCTTCTGGAACCGGTAGGAGATGTGCCCGCCCCATCCGGACTTGGTGTTGAACTCCCATCCCGGACCCAGCTCGGCTGACTCGACCGTGTGATCCTCATTGCGCAG
>DAIPLF010000162.1:0-3640 GCA_036769375.1 Candidatus Aminicenantota bacterium
TCCTCTTCACGATCCTCGCGCTGAGCGCTCTCTCCTGCCGGCCCCGTGCGGTGGAAAAGCCCAGGATCTGGCGCCTGCTCGACCTCCTGGAAGAACAGAGCATAATCAAAAGTCCTTTCCTGAGAGAGCCGGAAGCGGCCGCGACGCTCCTGCCGGTCGAATCCGAGCCTCTTCCCCGGTCCGAGTGCCCCGCCAATCCCTTCGGTCTAAAGAAAAAGCTGACCGTGGGCCTGCAGACGATGCGCATCCTCTTCGCACCCCCCACCAGCGTCTATCGGTTCGAGCTGGACCTCCCGGAAGGGTGCATCCTGGAATTCGAGACCGGGGTCGTCCGTGACGCCAACTTCGAGCGCCTCCGCGGGGACAAGGATCCGGCTTCGGCCGGAGTCACGTTCTCCGTCATCCTCAAGAGCGGGAGAGGCAGAGAGGTCCTCTTCGAGGAGCGAACGCTCCTTCCGGAACGCCGGGACGAGCGCACGTTCGACATAAGGGGCCACAGCCTGAAGCTCCCCGCAGGACCGGGCCGGGTCCGGCTCGAGCTGGCGGTCCGGGGCGAGGATGGTGTTTTTTCCTTCTGGCGGAAGCCTCTCCTCTTCGCACCTGTCCAGGGCGGGAAAAACGTCATCCTGGTCTCGGTCGACACCCTCCGGGCTGACCGGCTGGGCTGCTACGGATATTCCCGGGACACGACACCCCGTCTTGACGCCCTATCCTCCGACTCCGCCGTTTTTCTGCGGACCTACGCCCCCTCCGCTTGGACGCTCCCCTCTCATGTTTCCCTGCTGACGGGACTCAACGTGATCAATCACCGCGTGGAAGCCGAGAAAGACCGGATGGACCCCGACCTGCCGACGCTTGCCAGCGAGCTCAAAAAGCAAGGCACCTATTGCGCAGCCATGACCTCAGGAGGCTTCGTCAGCGCCATCTACGGATTCGACCTGGGTTTCGACACGTTCCAGCTGGGCGATTGGGGGATTTTCAAGCTCGACGCCTCGGCCCGGCTGGGCCGGGCGGCTGCGGATTGGCTCCGGGGACACGGCGACCGGAATTTCTTCCTGTTCCTCCATACCTACCAATGCCACGCTCCTTATGACCTCCCCGAGCCAGACCGTTCCGCCTTCCTTCCGCCCGGGACCGCGGCGCGCCTCCGCGATCCCATGTACGCCGTCGGGGGTCAGGCCGGGATCTTCAAGGCGCTGCCCGAAGCGGACCGCCAGAACGCCTCCGACCTCTACGACGCCGAGGTCCGCTACGTGGACCGGGTGCTGATCGGGCCGCTCCTGGACGCGCTCCACGAAACCGGCCTTTACGACCGGACCCTTCTCATCGTCACGAGCGACCACGGCGAGGAATTCTATGAGCACGGGGCCTGGACCCACGGCCCCGACCTCTACGACGAGTCGCTCAAGGTCCCCCTCCTGGTGAAGTTTCCCCAATCGCAGTACGCCGGGAAACGGGTCGATTCCATCGTCCGTCTGACCGACATCATGCCCACGATCCTGGAAGAGATGGGCGCCGGCGCCCGGGACCTGGAGCTTGACGGCCGTGACCTCAGGCCGCTCCTTAAACGAGGCGAACGCGAAGACCGGGAGTTCCTGGCCGAACTGGCCGCCAACCGGATGGGCTCCCGCATCCCCCGGAAGATCGCCCTGAACTCCGGCCGACTGAAGCTCATCCTGAACCAGTTGTACCAGCCGGACGACCTGAGCTTCTTTACCGCCCCGCCGCCGGCGAGGCCTCAAATCGAAGTCTACGAGTTGGACACGGACCCGGGAGAGACGCGGAACGGTGCCGAAGAGCACGCGGCCGCCGCCCGAAGCCTTGTCCAAAGGATCGAGGCGCTGACCGCGAAATCCAGGAAGCGGCAGGTCGGGGAGACCGTGATGACGGAAGAGCTTCGCGAACAGCTCAGAGCCCTGGGCTATATCCGCTGAGCATGGCGCGGCTCCCGCCTATCGGAAAAAATGATCCTCAATTCGACCGGGTCGGGGGATAAAAGGTGGCCTTCCACCGCCAGGAACTGCGGTCGAAGAGGCTCCCTTTGATGATGAACTCATCCAGCCGGGGAAAATACGTGCTCTGCCAGTTCCCGTGCCGCCAACGATAAAAATAGAACCTTCTCTCCCGCACCTCGTTCTCGTCGACGTCGTAGGCCGACCGGCCGGCGAGGGGTTTATCGAAGTCGAGCAGTGAGCTGATGGTTGCGGGGATATCGGTCAGTGAGACCTGGGCCCTCGAGACCTTCAAGGGACCCCGGCTTTGAGGAGGCTTGATGGCCATCAGGGCGGCCGCAGAGCCGGCGATCTCGGCCAGACTGACGTCCCCGATGGACAGTGCGTCCTCGCTGAGGCCTTCCGGGTTGCTCATGTGGACTTCTCTGGCCAGGCCATGGTCGGCCTGAAGAATGATCAAAGAGGAATCATAAAGGCCCGCCGACTTCAGCTTATCCAGGAACTCCAGGAAATGATCCAGGCAGCATTTGTCCTGGATCTTGATGTCTTCCCTGGTCGCCGGAGAGACTGGAGCATAGCGGCAGTCTTTCCCCACGACAACGGGGGGATGGGTGGTCATCAAATGGATGAACTTATAAACAGGCTCTTCCCGTTTCACGGACAGATTCTCGATCAGGTCGGTCAAAAAAGCCTGGTGGGAAAAGTAACGGATGCCGAGATGGCGGGCCCCCGGGTCCAATAGGCCCTGGACCAGCCAGCGCTCGTCATTATAGATGTATCTCTTGAGAAAATGAGGAGCATCGCGGAAGAGCACCAGGTCCAGCATAGTGGCCGAAGTGGTCCTCAGGTACTGCCCTATGGTCCCGCCGTAGGGGATGGCGATCCGGTACCGCGTTGAATAGCGTTCGCCTTGGGTGAACATGGGATCGGAAACAAGGTCGGTCTCGTAACCCCGATTATGGAGCCATCTGGCGATCGTCCCCCCTCGAATCGCCCGGTTGGCGAATTCCCGCATGGGAACCGTATTCTTGTAGATCTGCCCGCTCAAGAAAGCAGGAACGGCCATGTACGTCGTGGGGAACGCCCCGTTCGTTTCTCTAAAAAAGGTGAACCCTTCCAAGGAGTTGGAGTAATGGTCCATGTCCTCAGCCACGATCTCCGCGAAGAGGTCCGAGCGAAAAGCATCCAGCACGAAATGGATGACATTTTGCCCGGAAGAGAACTCAAAGATCTTCTCCGGAGGGATCAGGCGGTGCAGAGGTTTCTCCTTGCTCGCCCAGATTTCGGGCTTCTGCAAGCTCG
The DNA here is from genome assembly GCA_036769375.1 of Candidatus Aminicenantota bacterium. GTDB lineage: Bacteria > Acidobacteriota > Aminicenantia > Aminicenantales > UBA8522 > UBA8522. The sequence goes on from DAIPLF010000162.1 coordinate 3,255, forward strand.
TGATCAGGAGCGAGGCCGCAAGAATAAAGGTAATGGCGACACTTGCCGGGACAACGATCTTGTAAACCTTCTTAAAAAAGAAACAGGTCAATCCAAGGAGCGCCACCCACGAGATCCCGTCGACCCATCCCCGCCAGACCCCTCTTGACCAATCCAATCCCTGGCCGTCCAGCAATCCATATTTCCAGACGAGAAAATTCCCCTGCAGCCAGATGAGCACACCGAGCGTGAAGAGGATCGAGACATAGAGCCGGTGGGCTTTCCCGGACAGCGCCAGGCCCGTGAGACTCAGGAGCAGGAACAGGGTCACCGCGGGCAGGAGCAAAGTACTCAAGATGGACCCTAGGGGGATCAAGAACTCATCGGTGTTGCCCTGGTAGATGAGG
>DAIPLF010000162.1:3740-5268 GCA_036769375.1 Candidatus Aminicenantota bacterium
GCGGCAACGGAAAAGGAAATCAAGATCAGCCGAGCCGGACGGATTTCCAAGGCCTGGAACAAGGGATTGGGCCTGGCTCTCATCCTCCTCGTCGCCGGCGCGCTGCGCCTGCAGCACATCAGGGCCGACCCGCCCCTTTTGCTGCCGTCGATCTCAGGCAGCGCCGGAATCTATTTTGACGAGGGCATCTACTGCCACAACGCCCGGAACAAGGTCCTCTTCGGCCGCTGGAGCACGGACGAGTGGAATCCCCTGGTCTATAATGCGCCGCTGACTTTGGTCTATTATCTGGGCTTCCGGCTGTTCGGGGTTTCGATCGTCACGGTCAAGGTCATCAACATCCTTTTCGGCCTTTTGGGCATTCTTCTGTTCCATGCCGGCCTGCGGGCCTATCTGCGGTCCGGCCAGGCTCTGGCCGTGACCTCGCTTTTCGCCCTGGACTACTACAGCGTGATGTACAGCCGTCTCGGCTTGCTGGAGAATTTTTCCTCCCTCTGCTTCCTACTCGGATTCTGCCTTTTCATCCGCTCCCGGGGCCGCTCCTCCATGGCGTTTTTTCTGGGCTTGACCGCCGCCATGGCCGCCCTTTCCAAGTATCTTTTCGTCTATTTCCTCATTGCCGCCCTCCTGGCTGTAATAGTCGAGGCCCGGAGACGTTCAGACGTCAAATTCCTTTTTTCCTTCCTGGCCGGCGGGTTGGCCCTCGGGCTTCCTTGGCTCTTCGGGATCTATCTGCCCTTCCGCTCGGCTTTCGCCAAGATCGGCTCGGGATGGGGAATGCTCTCCCTGCCGCATTCCGTCTCCCAAGCCTGGGGCAACCTCGTCCACCAGCCGCTGCCCAGATACCTGGCCCTGCTCCCGGCCGTCGCTTTTCTCTTGGTCCTTTTCATCGGTTGGCTGCTTCTCAAACTCCTCCGTCCGAAGCCGGGGAAAGAGCCAGAGCCGGACCTTTTCATTTTTTTCTGGATCGCCGGGGCCGTTCTCTCCATGGGGCTGCTGAATTATCGTCCGCTCCGCTACTATCTGCCTCTCGTTCCGGCGCTCTACTTGGCCGTTTCCGTGCTGCTCAGAAACCGCGACACCATCGTGGCCGAAAAAACCCGGTTTTGGCCCCTGGCCCTCATTCCGGCGCTTCTGTTCCTGCCGTTTTTCCGGAACCTCGCATTCGGCCCGTCGGCTTTCTTCGTTTTTCCGCTGGGCCTGCGCTGCCTCGGCTATATTTCCCTGGCGGGAGTGGTTCTCCTCTTCCTCACCAAACGGCCGAAGTGGAAGACGCCACTTGAGGTCCTGGTTCTGGTCATTATGCTCGGGTCTTCCCTCTTCCTCTACCAACGGCATTTTTATCAGGATCCGACCTACAATCTGGAAGCGGCCTCGCGATATCTACGGACACTGCCTCCGGGCTCAGTGGTCATGGGGCAGGAGGCCCCTCGTCTAACCCTGGAAACACCCTTCAAGGCCTTGATGGCCTACGAAAACTGGTTCAATGACCAGGACCCTTTCGTCCGCTACATGCCGACTCATCTCC
>DAIPLF010000163.1:0-5250 GCA_036769375.1 Candidatus Aminicenantota bacterium
TTGCGTTGACATTGGAGGGGCAGATGGTATAATAAAGTGAATTTTTGAGAGAAAATCCATGCTGATCGACGTCGATAAAATCCCGAGAGACGGGCTCTCTGTCTCCCGCGATTTCGAGTTCCTCAACGCCGACCTGGTCGAGGAAGACACGGTCTTCCTGTCGCCGGCTCATGCCGACGTCACCGTCCGCAAGGTCGGCGATGAGGTCTGGATCAAAGGGAGATTGACCGCCCGGCTGAGTTTCGTCTGCAGCCGCTGTCTCAGTCCATACGAGTTTCCTGTCGATTGCACTTTCGACCTCGTCTACCTTCCCGAAGAGCTTGACCTTATGAAGGACGAGCTGGAGGAAGATGAATTGGGCCAGGTCTTCTACCACGACAATCAGGTCGACCTCGGGGAGGTCATCCTCGAACAGCTCAACCTGACCTTCCCCCTCAAGCCGCTCTGCTCGGAGAGCTGCGAGGGGATCTGTGCGATCTGTGGCAAAGTCCGGCGCAACGGAGATTGCAGCTGCGAGGTCAAGGAGGAAGATCCCCGGCTGCTTAAGCTAAAATATTTCGTGAGAGACAAGAGTTAAATGCCCAACCCAAAACGCCGTCACTCGCCTTCGCGCAAGGGAAAACGCAGGGCCCATGATGCCCTGTCGCTTCCGGCCTTTTCTGTCTGCTCGAACTGCGGCACCCCCAAATTGCCCCATCGGGCCTGTCCCGAATGCGGCTTTTACCGCGGGCGGCAGGTGATTGAGGAAGCGGAAACCAAATAAAGGGGAACCCATGAGGATCGCCCCGGGCGCGAGGGTGAACCATCGTTCCCAGCGGGGTCGCCCCCAGCACTGCGAGGAGAGCCATGGAAGCTAAGCCGAACCCGATGTTTCCCGGGGGAATCGCTCTGGTTACCGGGGCTTCCCAGGGAATCGGGGAGACGATCGCCCTGGAGCTGGCCAGAGAAGGCCCGTTGGTCTTCCTGGTCGATATCCAGCGCGAGAAGCTCGAGGCCGTGGCCGAGAAAATCGCCCGGAACGGCGGACGCGCCTCCGTCCGGGTGGCCGACGTCTCGCGCTTCGACCAGGCCGCAACGGTCGTCGAAGGCATCGTCAAGGAACATCAGCGGTTGGATTACCTGGTCAACAACGCCGGCATCACCCGGGATAATCTCCTCATGCGGATGCGGGAGGAGGAATGGGACGTAGTCCTGGCCGTGAACCTGAAGGGCGTGTTCAATTTTTGCCGGGCGGCTATCCGGCCGATGGTCGGCAAAAACTTCGGCCGGATCGTCAATATCTCCTCGGTCGTGGGAGTGATGGGGAACGCCGGGCAGGCCAACTATTCCGCTTCCAAAGCGGGAGTGATCGGACTGACCAAGTCCCTGGCCAGGGAAGTGGCCGGCCGCAACGTCACGGTCAACTGCGTGGCTCCGGGATACATCATGACCGCCATGACAGAAGGCCTTCCCGAGCCCATCAAGAAAGCTTTCCTGGAGACGATCCCAATGAAACGCATGGGGACCCCTGAGGATGTGGCTCAGGCGGTCAGGTTCCTGCTGTCCGAACACGCAGCGTACATCACAGGTCAGGTCATCCACGTCAACGGCGGGATGTACACCTAACAGCATGAGATAAATTGAGGAGGTCAGAATGGAAAAAGAAGAGCTTTTGAAGAAAGTCAGGACGATCGTGGCCGACAAGCTGAGCATCAGCGAGGACCAGGTGACAGAGACCGCGTCCTTCATCGAAGACTTGGGCGCCGATTCGCTGGATACAGTGGAACTCGTCATGGCCCTCGAGGATGAGTTTGGTCTGGACATCCCCGATGAGGAAGCGGAGAAGCTGACCACAGTCGGCAAGGCGCTCGACTACATCAAGACGCGTCTCTCCAAATAAAGCGCTCAATTTATGAACCCGACTGGCCTGTCGCCCGGGCCCTCTTCCGCCCGGAGGGTCGTTATCACCGGCATCGGACTCGTCTCCCCAATGGGAATCGGGGTCCGGAAAAACTGGGAGGCCCTTCTGCGGGGACAGAGCGGGATCGGCCCCATCACCCGGTTCGACGCTTCCCGGTACTCCACCCGGATCGCAGGGGAAGTCAAGGATTTCGACCCGCTCGCCTTCATAGACAAGAAGGACGCCAGGAAGATGGACCTCTTCATCCAGTTCGCCCTGGCGGCATCGGCCCTGGCCGTCGAGGACGCAGGGATTGACCCGGCACTGCTGAAGGGCGAGCGGACAGGCGTCTACATCGGGTCCGGGATCGGCGGGTTGGCGACGATCGAGGAGAGCCATAAAACCCTGCTGGAGAGGGGCCCGGACAGGGTCTCCCCCTTTTTCCTCGTCTCGATCATCATCAACGAAGCGTCCGGGTACGTTTCGATCAAGTATCGGAGCCGCGGACCGAACTCGGCCACGGCCACGGCCTGCGCCACGAGCACCCACTCCATCGGCGACTCCTTCCGGTTGATCGCCCGCGGCGACGCCGACCGGATGCTGGCCGGGGGGGCCGAGGCGCCGGTCACGGCGCTGGGAGTGGCCGGGTTCTGCGCTCTGCGCGCTCTGTCGACCCGGAACGACGAGCCGCAGAAAGCCTCCCGTCCTTTCGATGCCCAGCGCGACGGATTCGTGATGAGCGAAGGGGCGGGCATCCTGCTCCTCGAAGAGCTCGAGGCTGCGCGCCGGCGGGGAGCGCGGATCTACGCCGAGATCGTCGGCTACGGCATGAACGCCGACGCCTATCATGTCACCGCGCCGGCCGAAGATGGGGTCGGGGCCAAGGGCGTTATGCGGCGCGCCTTGGCGGATGCAGGAATCGACCCGGCCGAGATCGGATACATAAACGCCCATGGAACGAGCACCCCGCATAACGACAAGATCGAAACGATGGCCATTAAGGAGGTCTTCGGCGAACACGCCCGCCGCCTGGGTGTGAGCTCGACCAAATCGATGACCGGGCATCTCCTGGGTGCGGCGGGAGCCTTGGAAGCCGGCGTTGCCTCGCTCTGTTTGGCCAACCAGATCATGACCCCGACCATCAACTACGAGCATCCGGACCCGGAGTGCGACCTGGATTATGTTCCCAACGCCCCCCGGCCGGCGGAGATCCGCTACGCCCTGAGCAACTCCTTCGGGTTCGGCGGGACAAACGGCTGTCTCATCCTAAGGCGGTATGCCGAATAGACTTGGGTTCCCAACACATTCCTCGAGGAGGGGATAATGGACATTCTCGTCTTCGTCAAGCGCGTTCCCGACACGGAATCGAAGATCAGGGTACAGCGGGAGACCAATTCTGTTATCGAAGAGGGTTTGAACTTCATTCTCAGCCCCTATGACGAATACGCCCTGGAAGAAGCCCTCCGGATCAGGACGGCCAAAGGAGGGAAGGTCGTCGCCGTGACCGTGGGCCGGGAGGAGTCGCTGGTCATCCTGAGAAAATGCCTGGCCATGGGAGCGGACGAGGCCGTCTTGATCAAAGACCCGCTGCCCGAGACCTATGACGGGCTCCGGACGGCGCGGGTCATCGCCCGCTTCGCCCAGGCCAAATTCCCCGAGGCCAAGCTTCTTCTCTTCGGCAAGCAGTCCGTTGGGGCCGACAATTCCCAGGTGCCGTCGATGGTGGCTGAGTTCCTGGGGATTGGCCAGGCGAATGTCGTCGTCAAGCTTGATGTCGAGGGCGAGACAGCCACCGCTCTCCGGGAGATCGAAGGGGCCCAAGAAAAAGTCTCTTTGGCGCTCCCGGCCGTGGTCAGCGCCCAGAAGGGGCTCAACGAGCCGCGGTATGAAACGCTCAAAGGCATCATGATGGCCAAGAAGAAGGCCATCCCGGTCGTTCCGCTCGAAGAACTTGGGTTTAAGCCCGATGAGCTGACGCCCTGCGTGACAGTCATCAAGATGGATCAGCCGCCGGCCAGGAAGGCAGGCCGGGTGGTGACGGGAGAAGCGCCCGAGACTGCCCGTCAGCTCGTCGAGTTCCTCCACAACGAAGCCAAGATCATCTGAGGAAGACGACCATGATCCTAACCTACATCGAAACCAGAGAGAAAAAAGTAAAGAAGTCCTCGCTCGAGGCTCTATCGGAGGCCAGGCGGACGGCCGAAGCGCTCGGCACGGAAACGGCGGCGGCTGTCCTGGGGACGGGGATGGACGGGTTGGCCGCGGAGCTGGCTTCTTGCGGGGTGGCTCGTATCTACCTTCTGGAAAACCCTTCGCTGGACCGGTATTCGACGCAGGATTACGCGGCTGTCCTCGCCGAGCTGATCAAGAAGCTCGGCCCGCAGGCCGTTTTCTTCTCGGCCACGGCGATGGGCAAGGACCTGGCGCCCCGGCTAGCGGCCAGGCTGGGCGTGGGGCTGGCGGCGGATTGCACGCAGGTGTCGGTCCGGGATGGCGCGCTTGAATTCACCCGGCCGATCTTCGCTGGGAATGCCCTCCTCAGCTTCCGGCTGACGTGTTCGCCCCAGATCGTTTCTCTGAGGCCCAACGTCTTTCCCTTCGGCGCAGCGGCGGCGGCCGGGGAAACCATCCGGGAAGCCGTCGAGATCCCGGCGGCTCGCACAAGGGCCGAGGTCACCGAGGTCCTCCAGGAAGGCGGGGCAGAGATCGATGTCTGCGAGGCGGATGTCATCATTTCCGGAGGCCGGGGAATGAAGGGTCCGGAGAATTTCGCCCTCCTGCGGGAAATATCGGAGCTCATCCCGCGGTCGGCCGTGGGCGCATCCCGGTCGGCTGTTGACAGCGGCTGGATCGGCCACCAGCACCAGGTCGGCCAGACGGGGAAGACCGTTTCCCCCAATCTGTACCTCGCCTTCGGCATCTCGGGCGCTATCCAGCACCTCGCCGGGATGTCGTCCTCCAAGGTGATCGTGGCCGTGAACAAGGATTCGGACGCGCCGATCTTCAAGGTGGCGGACTTCGGTGTTGTCGGCGACCTCTTCCAGGTCATTCCACCGCTCAAGGAAGAGCTCAAGAAGCTTCGTAGCTAAGACCTCGAATTCGGGGGACGCCATATATAATTCGCTAAATTAACCCGTCCCTATCTGCTATAATCCGGCCATGCCGGAACTCCAGGGAACGAATATCCTCTACCGGAAATGGGACGCCTCTCCGTCGTCCGACTCTCCCAAAGCTGTTTTCCTCCTCGTCCACGGGCTCGGGGCCCACTCGGCCCGCTGGGGCTTCCTGGCTGGTTATCTTGCAGGCCGCGGCTACTCCTCTTACGCGCTGGAGCTCCGAGGCTTCGGGGGAACGCCGGATAGGCCCCGTGG
>DAIPLF010000164.1:0-5236 GCA_036769375.1 Candidatus Aminicenantota bacterium
AAGTCCTGACGCTCCGCGGCGTCGAATTCATCAACGATTCCAAGGCGACCACGGTGGACGCCACCATCAAGGCCCTCCAGAGCTTTGAACGGAGGATTGTTCTCATCTTGGGAGGCCGGGACAAAGGGGCCGATTTTGGGCTTCTCCGCCGGGAGGTCCGACGAAGGGTAAAGGAAGTCGTCCTGCTAGGCGAAGCCCGGGAGAAGATCGCGGCGGCTCTGCGAGGTCAGGTCCCGATGGTCGAGGCCGCCTCCCTGCGCGAAGCCGTGAACGCGGCCTTCTCGGCCGCTGGCCGCGGTGAAATCGTGCTGTTGGCTCCCGCCTGCACCAGCTTTGACATGTTCAAGAATTTTGAGGCCAGGGGACGCGCCTTCAAGCGCGAAGTCCAAAGGCTGGCCGCAGCCGCGCGCCGGGGAAGGACCTAGACGATGGGAATTTTCAAGGCCGGCGGTTTCGACAAGGCTCTGCTGGTCATCACCGTCTTCCTCCTGGCCGTCGGTTTCATCATGGTCTTCAGTTCCTCGGCCGTCCTGGCGACCGAAAAGTACCATCAGTCCCTTCATTTCTTCATCCAGCAGATCGCCGGCGCCGCGGCGGGGATCGTTCTGATCGCTTTTCTCCTTTCCGTGCGCAAGCCCTTCTATCAGAATCCCCACATCGTCTATGGTCTGCTGGCCCTTTCGGCCTTCCTTCTCGCGGCCTGCTTCGTCATGCCCTCGGTCGCCCGGGTCAACCGCTGGATCAATCTCTTCGGCGTCAGGTTCCAGCCCTCCGAACTGGCTAAGATCAGCCTGGTCCTCTACCTTGCTTATTTCCTGGAACAGAAACGGCACCGGCTGCATGAGTGGCGGGTGTTGGCCTTGCCTATCGCCATCATCGGACTGTTCACGCTGCTGATCCTGAAGGAGCCGGACTACGGATCGGCCATCCTCATCTTCGCCATCTGCGGCCTGATGCTTTATCTTGGAGGAGTCAAGCTCCGTTCTCTCGCCGCCCTGAGCGCCGCGGCTGTGGCCGTCTTTGCGATCTACCTTTTCTCGGCAAGCTACCGGGTCGAAAGGATCACCAGCTTCATGTCGCCGGAGAAGGACATCCAGGGGAAGGGCTTCCAGCCCTATCAATCCAAGCTCGCGGTGGGTTCGGGCGGCCTCCTCGGGGTGAGCCTGGGAGAGAGCAAACAAAAGCTTTATTTCCTGCCCTACGCTCACACCGATTTCATCTATGCCATCCTGGGAGAAGAATTCGGACTCCTGGGCACGATGACCATTCTGGTTTTTTTCCTGGCGTTTCTCTGGAGAGGGCTGGTCGTGGGCTCGCGAGCGCCAACCCCGGCGGCCCAGCTCCTCGCCGTCGGGCTGACCCTCGTCATCTGCGTGCAGGCGCTGCTGAACATCACCGTGGTCCTGGGGATGGGTCCCGCCAAGGGAGTCCCCCTCCCCTTGATAAGCTTCGGGAGATCCTCACTGGTCTGCACACTGGCGGCCATAGGGATCATCCTGAATATCTCTCAGCGTAAAGGAGCGGAACGAAAAACGCGATGAGCTCGCGGAGGATCGTCATCAGCGGAGGCGGGACGGGAGGCCACCTTTACCCTGCCCTGGCCGTCGGCCGTAAGCTCCAGGAAAGGGACCCAGAACTCAGCCTGACCTTTATCGGCAGCCGGCGCCCTCTCGAAAAGGACCTGATGGAACGACACCGCGCCCATTTTATCCCGATGAGGATCGAAGGGATCAAAGGCCGGGGCAGGAAAAGCCTGAGGGCAATGCTCTTGGTGCCGCCCGCGCTGATCAAGTCCCTCTTCCTGCTGGTGCGCCTCAAACCCGGGCTGGTCATAGGCGTCGGAGGATACAGCGCCGGACCGGTTGTCCTCATGGCCTCTCTCCTCCGGATCCCGACACTGATCCTCGAACAGAATCTCACACCGGGATTCACCAACCGGCTGCTCATCCGCTGGGCGCAGAAGGTGGTGGTCGCCTTCGAAAGCTCAATGGCCTATTTCAAGGGAAAAGGGGTCTTTCTGGGGAATCCCGTGAGAGAGGAGTTCACCCGTCTCCGGCCCAAGCCGCGGGCAGCGATCCTCACTCTTCTGATTTTCGGCGGGAGCCAGGGTTCCCATATTCTCAACGAGACCCTGGCGGCGGCGCTTCCTCTTCTCAAGCCCGAACGGGAAAGCCTCCGCTTCTTCCATCAGACAGGGAAGGCCGATTTCGACAGAGTTAAGGCGGCCTATGTTCAGAATGGTTTTCCGGAGGCCGAGGTCGCGCCCTTCTTTTTTGACATGGCCGGTTATTTCGAGAAATCCGACCTGGTTATCAGCCGGGCCGGGGCCACGACCATCGCCGAGCTCATTGTGGCTCAGAAAGCTGCCGTGCTCATTCCTTTCGCCCAGGCCTCGGAAGATCATCAAGCCAAGAACGCCCGCGAACTGGAGCGGCTCGGCGGCGCGGAGGTGATCCTGGAAAAGGTCCTCTCTCCCCGGCTTCTCGCCGAACGCATCCTTTTTTATCTGCAGAACCCGGAGCGCCTCAGCCTGATGGAAAGGAACCTGGCGCTCTTGAAAACGGAAGATCCTGCCGGCCGGATCGCCGCTCTCTGTTTCGAGCTGATGAAGAAAAAGGGCTAGGAGGAAGGATTGGTCAAGCACGTCTATCGCAAGCTCAAGCACATCCACATGATCGGCATCGGCGGTACCGGCATGAGCGGCATCGCCGAAGTGCTTCTCAACCTCGGGTACAAGGTGTCGGGAACGGACCTGCAAACGAACGAGGTCACTCTCCGCCTGGCCCAACTCGGGGCCAAGGTCTTCAAGGGCCATCGCGCCGACCGGGTCCACGGCGCGGACGTCGCCGTGATCTCCTCGGCCGTCAAAGAAGCCAACGTCGAGGTCCAGGAAGCCCGCTTGCTTAAGATCCCCGTGATCCCCAGGGCCGAGATGCTGGCTGAGCTGATGCGGATGAAATACGGGATCGCGGTGGCCGGGTCGCATGGAAAGACGACAACCACCTCGATGATCGCCCTGGTCCTTGAATACGGAGGGTTCGATCCCACCATTATCGTCGGCGGCCGGCTGAACACGATCGGTGCCAACGCCAAGCTCGGCGCCGGCGATTTCATCGTCGCCGAAGCGGACGAGAGCGACCGGTCCTTCCTCTACCTGTCGCCGTTCATCGCCGTCCTCACCAATATCGATGACGAACACCTCGATCAGTATCAGAACGTGGAGGAGATCAAGAAGACCTTCGCCAATTTTGCCAACAAGGTCCCGTTCTACTGCCCCATCATCCTCTGCCTCGATGACCCGAACCTGCAGAGTCTCATCCCCCAGCTGGAGCGCCGGCTGATCACCTATGGTTTTTCCAGCCAAGCGGACATCTTCGCCCGCGACCACGCCTTTTCGGGCTTCCGGAGCAGCTCGATGCTCTACCGCAAGGGAAAGAAGCTCGGGGGCCTGAAGCTCCAGGTGCCCGGAAAACACAATATCTCCAACGCCATGGCCGCGGTGGCAGCGGGGCTCGACTTGGACATGCCCCCCAAGCTCATCCTCAAAGCCCTGGAAGATTACACGGGGATCGGGAGGCGGTTCGAGATGAAGAAAGAGGTCAACGGCATCATGGTCGTCGAAGACTACGGCCATCATCCGACGGAGATCAAGGCCACCCTGGATGCCGCCAAGCGGGGGTGGCAGCGCCGTCTGGTCGTGCTCTTCCAGCCGCACCGCTACACCCGGCTCTCGCTCCTCATGGACAGCTTCGCCACAGCCTTCAACCAGGCAGACGTCCTGATCGTGACCGAAATCTACCCGGCCGGAGAAACGCCCATCGCCGGAGTCAACGGCAGGGCGCTTTATGAGGCGGTCCGGCAGTTCGGACACAAGAACGTCCATTTCGAGCCCAACCTGAAGAAGATCCCGTCTCTCGTTAGGCGCCTCGCCCGGCAAGGCGATATCGTCCTGGCCCAGGGAGCCGGGAACATCACCAGGGTCGTTCCCGAGATCATCGCCGTGCTGGAGGAAAAAAAGTAGCCATGGCCACCCTAAACCCCCAGGTCAGGCGCCGAGTTCTCCCCTCCTTCGGGGAGCCGCTCGAATTCAAGCGCGGCCTGGAGAAGGTCCCGGTCAAGAAGGTTCAGAGAAAGCTCAACGTCCGCTCAAAGCACATCGTCCTTTTCTTTCTGGCCATCGCCGGCTTCTTTCTCCTCCTGACGGAAGGGTATCTCTACCTGATAAACTGCGATGATTTCGCCGTCAAGAAGGCGGAGATCGCCTGCCGCCAGGAACTCGTCGGCCGGGATATCCGGGCGCTGCTCGATGCCTCTAAGCTCGGCAACCTCCTCCTCCTCGATATCGGGGAACTCCGGGACCGGATCGAAGCCCACCGCTGGGTCAGGGAGGCTCGTCTGCGAAAGGTCTTCCCATCCACCTTGAAGGTCGAGATCACGGAAAGGGAGCCCGCCGCGATCCTGAAGAGCGGAGGGAGTCTCTTAATGATCGACAGGGACGGAGTGTGGCTGGAGCAGCTGGCCGCACGGGAGGACGCCAACCTGCCACTGCTCCTCGACAGCGCCTCGTTCCAAGACGATTACCAGGACAAGCTCACCCTCGCCTGGAAGTGCCTGGATGCCCTGGCGCCCGACCAGAATCTGGAGGTCGAGGCGCTGGACCTGAGTGAACCGGGGAGCGTCTCTCTGTATCTTATCGGACAGCAGACCCGTCTGGTCCTGGGGGGAGAGCTCTTCTCGGAGAGGCTTTCCTTCATCCGATCCTACAAGGAGACGATGGAAATCCAGAACGGAGCTCTAGAATACATCGACCTGCGTTTCGACGACCGCATCATCTTCAAGCCGTTGCCGGTCGTGGAGATGGCCGCGATTCCCAACCCCCCACAGGAGGTGAACTAATGCCCAAGAACAGCTACATCGTCGGTCTCGATATCGGCACCAAGAAAGTTGCGGCCATCATCGGGGAGATCACCGAGGACCGCAAGATCGAGGTGATCGGCATCGGGACGGCTGAGTCCAAGGGACTGAGGAAAGGCGTGGTCGTCAACTTGGAGGCGACCACGTCGGCTATCAAGAAGGCCCAGGAGGAGGCCGAGCTCATGGCCGGAGTCGAGATCGACTCCGCCTTTGTCGGCATCTCGGGCGCTCACATCAAGAGTTTCAACAGCCGCGGGGTTATCGCCGTATCGGGCAAGAACCGGGAGATCACCCGCGAAGACATCCGCCGGGTGATCGACCA
>DAIPLF010000165.1:0-5221 GCA_036769375.1 Candidatus Aminicenantota bacterium
CAGACCCTCCGGGTCGGCGAACCTTTTCTCTCCCCTGATCCTCCGAAGAAAGCGGAGGGCGACCCGGCGGCGATACAGCCGGCCTTTGAAATCGAGAATATGGACCTCGACATGAAGGCGGTCGGCCCCGAAGGTGGGACGGTGGCCGATATTGGTCAAGGAAGGATGGGACCGCCCGAGAATATCGGCCCCGGTGATGTAGACCCCCCTGGGAAGGATTTCGTTGAGCGGCCTGATATTGGCCGTAGGAAAACCCAACCCCCGGCCCCGGCCCGAGCCGCTGACAACCCGGCCCGTGATCTCATAGGGGCGGCCCAAAAACCCATTGGCCGAGGCGATCCGCCCTTCCTCGAGCAACCGTCGGATCAGGCTTGAGCTGATCACCTTGCCGTTCTTGATAGCGGAGGGAACAGGATGGACGGCAAAGCCCAGTTCTTGGCCCAGCTGCTTCAGGTCGTGGATATCTCCCTCACGGGACTTCCCGAAGCGGAAGTTCTCTCCGACAACGACCGCCTTCGCCCTCAGTTTCGAGACGATGACGCGGTCGGCGAACTCGGCTGCCGTCAAGCCGGCGAACGCCCGGTCAAAGGCGGCGATAAGCACGGCGGCGGCGCCGGCGGCCCGGATTCCTGCCAGCCGCTGCTCCAGGGTTTGGATCATACCGGTGTGTCCCCGCTCGAGAACCCTCTCGGGGTGCGGCGAAAACGTCAGGACAAGAGAGACCAACCCCATCTTCCGGGACTTGTCCAGGAGAACCCGGAGGATCTTTTGATGGCCGAGGTGCAGGCCGTCAAAGTTGCCGATGGCGACGACGGTGCCCTCTGGAAAAGCCGGCCGCTCCTGGAGCCCGCGCAGCACCTTCATGGATGGCCTAGCCGGAAATGACCTTGGCTTTTTCCAGATAGTGCATCCTCAGTTGCTGCAAGCAGGATTCAAGGAATCTTTCCTCGTCCGGCTTCAGATTTCCCTTGGTCCGGTCCTTGATAAGGTCGAGGATATCAATCAGCCTTCGGGCCAGATTGAGGTTCATCTCTTTCCCCGCCTTGTCGGGCTCACCCAGCAGGCCGAGCTTGAGAAGGCCTTGGGAATAAAAAGGAAGGATAACCGAGCTGAAATCGAGGGGAGGCAGGAACTCCTGCCCAGAGCGTTCGTTGGGTGGAGCCGATTGTTTGGGGTCGTGGGAGTCGCTTTCCGTCATTGTCGTCCTCGCTTTAAATCTTCTGCTCCCCGGAAGGGGAGCTGGTAGGCGTCGTCGCCCGGGCCTATAAGGCCGGCGCCGATTTTTTCCGCTGCAACAGACTGGCCTTGATGAAGTCATCCAGGTCGCCGTCCAGGACCTTCTCGACATCGCCGGTTTCCAGGCGCGTCCTCAGGTCCTTGATCAGCCGGTAGGGGTGGAGGACATAGGAGCGGATCTGGTTTCCCCAGGCGATATCAGACTTGGCCTCCTCCATCTTCTCGAATTTCTCCAGCTGTTTCTTTTTTTCCAGCTCGTAGAGGCGCCCCTTCAACACCTTCATGGCGGAGGCTTTGTTCTTATGCTGGGACCTCTCGTTTTGGCACTGGACGACGATCCCTGTCGGGAGATGGGTGATGCGCACCGCCGAGTCCGTGACGTTGACGTGCTGGCCCCCTTTGCCTCCCGAGCGGTAGGTATCGATCTTCAGGTCATCCGGGTTGATATCCACTTCGATGTCCTCTTCGACTTCGGGAAAGACGAAGACCGCGGCGAAAGAGGTGTGGCGGCGCTTGTTCGAGTCAAAGGGGGAGATCCGGACAAGCCGATGGACACCGGATTCCTGGCTGAGGCGCCCGTAAGCGTAGTCCCCCTCGACCCGCACGGTGACGCTCTTGATCCCTGCTTCTTCTCCCGGCATGGAATCGAGGATCTCTGTCTTGTAGCCTTTGCGCTCCGCATATCTGAGGTACATCCGAAGCAGCATCTGCGCCCAATCCTGAGACTCGGTCCCGCCGGCTCCGGGATGGATAGTAAACAAGGCATTCCGGCCATCATCCACCTCAAAAAACAGGCTTTGAAGCTCGGCTTCTTCCAGGCTTTCGGCGAGGGTGGACAGAGCGCTCTCCAGATCCCGGCTGACGTCTTCTCCCTCCCGGGCCAACTCGGCGAGGACTTCGACTTCTTCCCTTTTTTCCTCCAGCCGGGCGAAGGCGGAGACACTTCGCTCGAGGATCCTCTTTTTCTGCTGGAGGGCGCGCGACTTCTTCTGGTCTTGCCAGGTTTCCGGCCTGGATAGCTCAGCGACGACGGCGGCGAGCTCTGTTTTCTTGTTGTCTAGGTCAAAGAAAACCTCGGATCTCTTCGAATTTCAGGAGATGCTCCTTGACCCTGGCCTCGATCTCAGTCAGCCGGTCCGCGGGGATCGGATTCTTTTCGTCCATTCGTGCTCTTTTTCAGTCCCGGACGATGAAATAGTCGGTTTTCCGCCCCGCTCCCGAGGCCAGTTTCTGCCTGGCTTCTTCCGCCTGATCCCTGGTCGCGAAGCCGCCGACCCTGACACGGAAGACAGGATTCTTATCAGTTGCCTGCGGGTCCATGACAACGACCTGATAGCCCATTTTGCGGAACTTCTCGGCGGTTGCCTGCGCGGCCTGTTCCTCGGCGAGGGCTCCGACCTGAACATAAAATAAGCCCTTCTTTTCCGGTGCCGCCTTCTGGCTGGATTTGACCTGTGGCTTAGGCTCTGTCAGCTGAGTCTGGACATTGGATTTTTCCTCGGGCTTCTTGGGGATGATGTCCTTCTTGACAGGAGTCGATTCAGCCGGAGCCGGGGCGGGTTTCTTAGCCACCTCACCTGGCGGTTCCTCGGCCGCCTTCGACTGGGGCAGAGAGACGATCTTTTCCTTGACCTGCTCTGGAGCTTTTTGGGCGATGACATTGGCCTTCAGGGCAGCCTGGGCATGTTTCTTGCCGACAGAAACGCCCAGGAGAAAGATGACCACCCCGATGACCAGGATGCCCAGGAAGATGATGGCCAGCTGGGTGCTGGAGACCTGGATTTCTCGGAACTCTCGACTTTTCATCACGCGTTGTCCGACTTTGGTTTATGGAAGGAAAACGATCTTAAGAGCTCAAGCGGGAGAGGGAAGATGATGGTCGAGTTCTTTTCCGTGGCGATCTCGGTCAGGGTTTGCAGGAAGCGCAGTTGCAGGGTCTGGGGGTTCTGGGAGATGATATCAGCGGCTTCGGTGAGCTTGCCGGCCGCCTGGAATTCGCCATCGGCGTGGATGACCTTGGCCCGGCGCTCGCGTTCGGCCTCCGCCTGTTTGGCGATGGCCCGGACCATCATTTCCGGAAGGTCCACGTGTTTCGTTTCCACGAGCTGGACCTTGATCCCCCAGGGATCTGTGTGTTTGTCCAGGATCTCTTGGAGATGGGCGTTCAGTTTCTCTCGTTTGGAGAGGAGGTCGTCGAGCTCAACCTCGCCCAAGACACTGCGCAAAGTCGTCTGGGCCAGCTGGGATGTGGCATAGAGATAGTCTTGGACCTCGATAATGGCCTTGAGGGGTTCCATGACCCGGAAGTAGACAACGGCGTTGACCTTGACCGAGACATTGTCCTTGGTAATAACATCCTGGGGCGGGATGTCCAGGGTGACGAGTCTCAGGCTCACTCGGAGCATGCGGTCGATCGGCGCGAAGACAAAGATCAATCCCGGACCCTTGGGTTGGGCGAGGACCCGCCCCAAGCGGAAGATGACGCCGCGCTCGTATTCACGGAGGACCTTGATGCAATTCAGAAGATAAAGGACGATGATTCCGACGATGATGATCGGGACGGAAACCATAGGGACCTCCTTATTCTCTATTCATCATTCTCTATTCATCCGGACCTGCGGGTGCCGAGAGCGGCCCGGTCAGGTCTGAGACTACAGCTTGTCGACGCGAATCTTGAGGGTGTCCAGAACCAGGATCACCCTCACCTTGCTTCCTTTGGCGATGGGTCCCGGGGCCTCTGCATTCCAGATCTCGCCATGGACGAAAACCTTGCCTTCGGGGTTGAGGTCCGTCTGGGCAGTCCCGATCTCCCCGATCAGCCCTTCCTTGCCAGTAACGGCTCTCTTGGAGTGGGCCCGGACCACGAGGAATAGGAGAAACAGAAAGATGAGGGAGAGGCCGACGGCCGTGGGGATGATGATCTTCAAACTCGGCTGCAATTCGGGGATCGGGGAATTGACCAGCATGACAGAACCAATGACCATGGCGACGATGCCTCCTACGCCGAGGATTCCAAAACTCTGGACCTTGACCTCAAGGACGAACAATCCGATGGCCAGAAAGATGAGCAGCAGCGCCACATAGTTGATCGGCAAGATCTGGAACGAGAAGATCGCCAGGAGAAGGCTGATCGCTCCGAGCACCCCGGGCAGAATGGCGCCCGGGTGGGCGAACTCGAAATACAACCCGAGGAGGCCGAGCATCAGGAGAATATAGGCCAGGTTGGGGTTGGAGATGGTGATCAGGAATTTCTGGCGGGCCGTCATCGGGAGGTCAAGGACCGCTTCACCCTTGAGCCGCAGCTCGATTGTCTCCCCGCTGAACCGCTTCAGGGTTTGGCCGTCAAAGTGCCCGACAATCTCTTCCACGCTCCCGGCCACGAAGTCGATCAGGCCTTTCTCCAGGGCCTCTTTTTCCGTGTAGGAGAGGCTCTTGCGAACCGCATCTTCGGCCGCCTGGACATTCCGGCCCCGTTTCTCCGCCAGGGTCTTGATGTAAGACGCCGCGTCGTGCGTAACCTTCTCTTCCATGGTTTTGTCCATGGCCTGTCCGGTGATGGAGATGCCTACCGGATGGGCGGCTCCCGTGTTCGTCCCGGGAGCCATGACGAAAAGGTCAGAGGCGATCCCGATATAGAACCCGGCCGAAGCCGCCCGGGCGCCGCCAGGACCGACATACGTCATGACCGGCACGGGCGAGGCCAGGATCTTGGCGATGATCTCGCGCATGGCCGAGTCCAGCCCGCCGGGCGTATTCAACTCGATGATCAGCAGGCTGGCGTTATCCCGGCCTGCCTTCTCGATCGAACGCGTAATGTACTCAGAGGAGATCGGATGCACAGGCGCATCGACGGTGATCTTGTAGATCGAGGCCGCGCTCGGAAGCGTCAGGAGGAAGAGAAATGCGCCCAGGCGAAGCGTTCGTTTCATGTTGATTTCATTATAGGTACTGGGCCTAGTCAAGTCAACAATGCGTCTTGACATTT
>DAIPLF010000166.1:0-5214 GCA_036769375.1 Candidatus Aminicenantota bacterium
AAAAGCTCGCCAGGACTCGCCAGGCCTTCCGGGAGAGGTGGGGAGACCTGTTCCTCAGCGGCCAGCCAAGGGACAAGATCCTGGACCAGTTGGCCGAGGCCTTGCTGTTGGCCGACACGGGGATCGCGGTCACTGACCGGATCATCCAAGCCATCAGGGAAAAAACCAGGAAAGACCAGGCTTTCCCGGCGATCCAGCAGGCGCTGCGCGATGAACTGGTCGGGATGCTCGGCCGCTATCCTTCCGACCTCGCCGTTGATCACTTACCGGCCGTCATCATGATGGTTGGAGTGAACGGAGGCGGGAAGACGACCTCGCTGGCCAAGCTAGCCCTCCATTTTCAGGCTTCAGGGAAAAAGGTCCTGATGGTTGCCGCCGACACCTTCCGGGCGGCCGCCCAGGAACAGCTGGCGGTATGGGGAAAAAGACTGGGCATCCCGGTCATCCGCGGACAGTATGGAGCCGACCCGGCGGCGGTTGTCTACGACGCCCTTCAGTCTTTTAAGGCGCGCGGCCAAAACCTCCTTCTCGTCGACACCGCAGGACGGATCCACACGAATACCAACCTTATGGGTGAACTGGAAAAGGTTAAAAGAATCATCGGCCGGGAGATCGCCGGCGCGCCCCAGGAGATCCTCCTGGTTTTGGATTCGAGCATCGGGCAAAATGCCCTGGCTCAGGCCCGGGAATTCCTCAAGTTCGCCGGCATCACAGGCCTCTTCCTGACCAAGCTCGATGGAACCGCAAAAGGAGGGAGCGTTATCAGCATTGTCGAGGAGCTCAAGCTCCCAGTGAAGTTCATCGGAGTCGGAGAAGACGCTCAAGACATCCTGCCCTTTTCCCCTCAGGACTTCGTCAACGCCCTGATCTCATGATCGACCCCAAGGATTCAGCTTACCTCGAGATGGCCTACGGCCTGGCCGAGAAGGCCAGGGGCTGGGCCAGTCCAAACCCCTATGTCGGGGCTGTCGTCGTCCAGCGCGGAAGGATTGTCGGTCATGGTTTCCATGAGCGGCCCGGCCGACCCCATGCCGAGGCGATCGCCTTGGAGCGGGCGGGCAGGCTGGCCAAGGGGAGCACCCTATATGTGACCCTGGAGCCTTGCGTCCATTGGGGAAGGACGCCCCCTTGCGTCGAGGCCGTCATCCGGGCGGCACCGAAACGCGTGGTTGTATCCTCCCTCGACCCCAACCCGATCGTCTGCCAAAAGGGGGTCCGGAAACTGCGTGCGGCCGGCATCGATGTATCGGTCGGTCTGCTCAGAGAAAAGAACGCCATCCTCAATGAGAGCTATATCAAGCACATCACCCGCCTCGTCCCCTTTGTCACCTTGAAGGCAGCCCTCAGCCTCGACGGACGAATGGCCACTCGGACGGGTGACTCGCGCTGGATCTCCTCCCCCTTGACCAGGGAGTATGTCCATCTCCTCCGCGGCGAGCAGGATGCCATCATGGTAGGGATCGGGACGATCCTCCAGGACAACCCTCGATTGACCGTCCGTCATCCCCATTGGACCGGCAAGGAAATCGTCCGGGTCATCTTGGATTCGAAGCTGCGCCTTCCCGTAAGCGCTCGCATCTTGACCACGATCTCCAAAGGGAATATCATCGTCTTCACGACAAGAGGAGCCCCTTCCAGGAAAAGGGCTATGCTGGAAAAAAGGGGGGTGGAGGTCATTGCAGCGGCAGGCTCCTTACCCCGGCTCGAAGCGGCTGAGGTCCTGGCCTATCTGGGAGAGAGGGGCGTAGCCAGCCTGCTTGTAGAGGGCGGGAGCCGGCTGCTCACGACCATGATCGAGAAGAAACTGGCGGACAAGCTCTTCCTGACCCTGTCTCCCCGGCTCATCGGAGGCAAGGCCGCGCCTTCTTTCCTGGAGGGGGAAGGAGTCCGCTTGGTCAGAAGGTCAGGGAGACTCCGGAATGTTTCCGCTCTCCGTATAGGAGAGGATATCATCCTCCAAGGATATTTCTAATGTTTACCGGAATCATCCACCATCAAGGGCTTTTCAAAGGCTATCGGTCGGCCAAAAAAGAACTGGCCGTGGAGGTTTTGCCGACTTTCCCCCCCCTCGAGACCGGGGAGAGCGTGGCCGTCAACGGCGTCTGCCTGAGCCTTCTTCGCCGGGAGGCCAACACGCTCTCGTTCAACCTCTCTCAGGAAACGCTGGCCAAGACCAGCCTCGGGTCGCTCCAGGGGAGAGAGAGGTTGAACTTGGAGCTTCCCTTGACTCTTCAAACCCCGATCAGCGGCCATCTGGTCAACGGCCATGTCGACGGGCTGGGTCGCGTGCTTAAGGTCGTGGATAAACACCCCGGCCGGCGTCTTACCATCTCCTTCCCCAGGGAGCTCCGGCCGTACTTTGTCTCCAAGGGTTCCGTTGCGGTCGACGGAGTCAGTCTTACCCTTGCCGACATCCGGCCGGCCTCCTTTGACGTCGAGCTCATTCCGCTGACCGTGGTCAAGTCAAACCTCCAGGACCTCAAGCCCGGCAAGGCAGTCAACCTGGAGTGTGACATTATCGGCAAATATGTGTATAATTATTTCCCTAAAGGAAAAGACAGGTCTTAAATCTCCGCTTTTGTGCCGGTAAGCGGGAGAAGAAGCCAAAAGGCCGCTTTTATGAGCGTTGAATCATCGATCATCACCGTGGAACGCGCCCTGGAGCGTGTCTCCTGCGGCCAGCTCATCATCATCGTGGATGATGAGGACCGCGAAAACGAGGGCGACCTCATGGTCGCCGCTGAAAAGA
This sequence comes from Candidatus Aminicenantota bacterium, assembly GCA_036769375.1. Taxonomy (GTDB): domain Bacteria; phylum Acidobacteriota; class Aminicenantia; order Aminicenantales; family UBA8522; genus UBA8522. The sequence continues at coordinate 2,750 of DAIPLF010000166.1, forward strand.
TCTCCCCCGAGCACATTAATTTCATGAGCCTTTACGGCCGCGGGCTGATCTGCCTTCCTCTTACCAAGGGGCGGCTCGAGGAACTCCGCTTACCCCTGATGGTCAGGGAGAACACGTCCCGTTTTGAGACGGCCTTTACCGTTTCCATCGACGCTAAGGAAGGCGTCACGACCGGGATCTCGGCCTACGACAGAGCCAGGACCATCCAGGCCGCCATAGACCCCAAGATCCAACCCTCCGACCTGGTGCGGCCTGGGCACGTCTTCCCTCTCGAGGCCAAAGAAGGAGGGGTTCTGGCCAGGGCGGGGCAGACCGAGGCGGCCGTCGACCTTGCCAGACTGGCCGGGCTGACACCGGCTGGGGTCATCTGCGAGATCATGAACGAGGACGGGACCATGGCCCGGATGCCCCAGCTCAAGAAATTCAGCGTGAAGCACGACATCCCCATCCTGACCGTCGCCGAACTGATCAAGTACCGGATGAAAAACGAGAGCCTGGTGCGGAAGATCGATGAAGCGGACATGCCCACCCGCCATGGACACTTCCGGATATGGGTATTCGAGGACGTAATCAGTCATGAAAATCATGTCGCCCTGGTCAAAGGCAAGATCGACGGTGAAGAGCCGATCTTGGTCCGGGCACACTCCCAGTGCCTGACGGGAGACACCTTCGGCTCCAGCCGCTGCGATTGTGGGGAGCAGCTCCATCAGGCCATGGAAGGCATTGAAAAGGAGGGCCGCGGGGTCATCCTCTACATCTTGAACCAGGAAGGCCGCGGGATCGGCCTGACCAATAAGATTAAAGCCTACGCCATCCAGGACCGGGGCGCAGATACCGTTGAGGCCAACCGCCGCCTTGGCTTCAAGCCTGACCAGCGGGACTATGGGATCGGAGCCCAGATCCTGGTCGCGCTCGGAGTTAAAAAGATTAGATTGATGACCAACAACCCCCGCAAATTTATCGGTCTGGCCGGCTACGGACTGGAAATCGTCGACAGGGTGCCGATCGAGGTGCCGCCGAACCAGGCCAACCTGAAATACCTGAAAACGAAAAAAGAGAAAATGGGCCATATCCTGGATATGGTTTGAGATGGCCTTGGCGTCAGCATGGACATGACGATCGAGGAATTTTCGGAGCAGTTCTCGCCCCTGCCGCCGCAGGAGAAGATCAAGTTCCTTTATACACGCATCGAGACTCTAGCCAAGGAAGAAAGGATCGTCTTCCTTCTCTCTATCCTCAAGCAAGAAGAGGCCTCCCCCCTGGTCAAGGCGACAGCGCTCAAGTTCCTGAGAGAAGCGTCCTATCAAGAGTCCGAGGTTTATAAGAGCTTTCTCGAGGATGACTTCCGGGCGATCGCCAACGCCGCCAAGCGGGCCGTCAAGGAACTCGATGAGAAAGACAAGAAGGGGGGATATTACTCGGATGCCTTCCTCCGAAAACTGACCTCGCTGCCCGACAGGGACAGGCGTCTGAAGGTCCTGAAAGCTATCTCCCGGCTCCAAGCCCCTTGGGTCCTCAGGGTCTTGGTAGAAGGCCTCTCCGATCCCTGCGAGTCCATCCGCGATTTCCTGATCAAAGAGCTGAGCCAAAGGGAGATCTGGAACTCAACTCTTCTCTACGAGAAGCTGTCCAGGCCGCCCTGGTATGTGAAGAGCGCTGTGCTCCGCGTGCTCGCCATGCGGAAAGACAGCGCCGCGGTTCCCGCCATCAAGAAACTCTTGTCCGACTCCAATATCGATGTCCGGAAAAGCGCCGCCGAGGCCCTCGGAGACATCGGAGGAAAGGACGCCCTGGCCCTCCTCGTTCAGCTGACCAAGGACGGAAGCGTCTATGTGAGACATGCGGCCAGCGACGCCCTCCGCAAGATCAGCAGCGTCCGTTTCAGCGGCTGAGGGACCGGGTATCCTCGCGAGCCTTGCGGGATTCCAGGATGAAAGTGACGGGCCCCTCGTTGGTGAGGTGGACATCCATCATAGCCTGAAAGACGCCTGTCTCCACCCGAAATCCCTTTCCTTTGATCAGGGTCACCAAATGTTCGAACAGTTCCGCTGCCAGCGCCGGCTCCTCGGCGTCATCGAAGCTCGGCCGCCTTCCCTTTTTCGTCGAGCCGGCCAGGGTAAACTGGGATACGGCCAAAACCTCTCCGCTTGAATCCCCCAGGGAAAGGTTCATCTTACCTTCCCTGTCCGGGAAGATGCGAAGCTCGGTCGCCTTTCGAGCCAGGAACTCGGCATCCTCAGGGGTGTCCCCCTTCTCGATGCCAACAAGTAGGCAGATCCCCGGGCCGATCCTCCCGGTGGTCCGTCCTTCGACCTCGACCCACGCTTGTTTGACCCGTTGTAAGACGATGATCATCCTCGCTCGGCCTCTATCCGGTTTGACTTTGGCAGCCGCATATTTTATCATATGAGCCGAAAACAAGGAGTAGGATATGGCTCATCACAATTCCGCGGTCCGCCAGCACC
>DAIPLF010000167.1:0-5195 GCA_036769375.1 Candidatus Aminicenantota bacterium
AGTCCGTTGAGATGATCGGGGTGACCATGGGTCATGACCAGGTAATCGAGTTTCTTGATGCCGCAACGCCAAAGAAGGGGGGAAACGACGTACTCGCCGATATCGAAGCCCGGGTCCGGTATGCCTCCGCCGTCGATGAGCATCTTCCTCCGGCCCGGGAATTCGACCAGGATGGAATCCCCCTGTCCAACGTCGATGAAGGTCAGCCGGAGCGAGGCTGAGAATCGCGGGGGAAAGGGGTAGGTGACGCAGGCGATCAGGAAGACAGCGAAAAGGGCGGCGCTCAGCGGCCTCTGGATCCTGAATCGGGGGCGAAGGAGGAGCAGCGAGAGAAACAGGAAATACCCGATGATAACCGCCGGCGGTGGCGCTGGGATCCGATAGGAGGACCCGGGAACGCCGTCCAGAGAGCCCGATATCCACAGAAATACGCCGACCGCTGACTTAAGGACAGGGGCCATCAAAGCCGCCAAGCCGGGGCTCATAGGTGAGACGGCCAGGAAGACGAAGCCGACGGCCATGACGACCCCGATCAACGGGACGGCCGGAAAGTTGAGCAAGAGCGCAGCGAAGGTGACCCGGTTGAAGGAGGCCGCCAGCAGCGGAAGGACACCCAGCTGGGCAGCCAGGGACAGCGCGAACAACTCGCTGACCCTCAAGGGAAGGCGCGGCAGGACGCTCAGGATTTTGGGGTAGAAGAGGATGATGGAGAGGGTGGCTGCAAAGGTCAGTTCGAACCCCATGTCAAAAAGGTAGAAAGGGTTGGATAAAAGGAGGACAAAGGCGCTGAAAGAAATGGTGTTGAGAAGGTGGGTTTGTCTCCATAGAAGCCGGCCCGTAAGATAGGTTAGGGCCATGATCGTGGCCCTGAAAACCGAGGCTCGGCCTTCAACTAGGAGGGAATAGAAGAGCAGCAGCGCGATCAGGATCATATGGGAGGCTCGACTGGGCACCCGGAAAACGCGGAGGACAAAAAAGAAAAGAACGGAAATGATGCCGATGTGCGCGCCGGATATGGCGATCAGGTGGAACAGGCCCGACCTCTGAAGGGCGGCGGTTGTCTCTTCGTCCATTCGGCCCCGCTCGCCGAGGAGCATGGCCTCGAGGACTGCTCCCCGTTGCGAGAGCGCGCTCCCGTCCGCGGTGGAAAAGTGCTCCTCGATCCGCTTCTGAAGGGCCTGGCGGAGGGTTGAGACCTGACGCAGGGGCGAAGCCCGACGCGCCCGCCGGCTCAAATCGACGAGAAGAGCGCTCTTGGTGACCGCATAGTTATGGATGAGCTGGTTTTTCCGCAGGCCGGCCAGGCGGGACTCGCCGAAGTTCCGGAAGTCGCGGGCGGGAATGACCTGGGCGGAGGCGGTAATTCTGTCCCCGGTCTTGAGCCTCAGCGGCGAGGGATAGGCCGAGGCATGCAACACGGCAACACGCAGGTTTCCCCGGGATTCGACATCGCGGTCCTGGAATCGGATCTTCTCCACGCGAAGGTAGAGAAGGGTCCGGCCGATGCCGTAGGAAGGTGAGCGGTACAGCCGGCCGGAGAAATCGCAGTAGCTCTCCAGGCTGAATTCTCTGACCGGGTTTCGCTCATAGTCAACCTCGCTCTGGGCATACAGGCTCCATCCGAGGACCAGGGTAGCGGCCAAGCCTAGGGCGAAGGCGAGGCGCTCCCTTCTCCGCCAATACGCCAGCCAGGCACCCCCGAGGGAGGCCAGCAGAGCGGCGACAGGAAAGATCAGGTCCGTGGACAGGAGGGAGCCTAAGAAAATCCCCAGAGACAGCGACGCCGCCAGGTAGAGGAACGGAAAGAGCATGAGATCTCAGATGGTGACAGATTCCTGATAGATACCATAGACGTCTCTCAGTGTGTCGGAGATCTCACCCAATGTTGCTTCTGCTTTGACACAGGCAATAAGAAAGGGCATGAGGTTGTCGGGGGAGCCGGCCGCCCGGCGCAGCGCTTCGAGGCTTTTTTGGACGGCCCGGGCAGAGCGCGTCCTCTTCAGGCGCCGCAGTCTCTCGACCTGGGCGTGCTCGATCTTCCTGGCCGAAGCGTGGAGCCGGAACCTGATCTTTTCCGGGGCGCCGGCGTATTCGTTCAGGCCGACAATGACCTGCTCTTTGCTTTCCACTTTTTTCTGGTAATTATAGGCGCTTTCCTGGATCTCCCGCTGTATGGTGCCATCCTCAATGGCCTTAAACATCCCGCCCATATCGTCGATCTTGCGCAAATAGGCCCAGACTCTCTCCTCGATGGAGGCGGTCAGGCTTTCCAGAAAATAGGACCCCCCGAGGGGATCGGCGGTGTCTGCCGCGCCGCTCTCGTGGGCGATGATCTGCTGTGTGCGCAGGGCAATGCGCACCGATTCTTCGCTGGGCAAGGCCATGGCTTCGTCCCTGGAATTGGTATGAAGGGACTGAGTGCCGCCGAGCACCGCTGCCAGAGCCTGCAGGGCCACCCTGACAACGTTGTTCTCGGGCTCCCGCGCGGTCAGGGTCACTCCGCTCGTCTGAGTATGGAAACGGAAGGCCCAGGAGAGGGGATTTTTCGCCCGGAACCTTTCGCGCATCAGCTTCGCCCAGATGCGCCGGGCTGCCCGGAACTTAGCGATTTCCTCGAAGAACTGGTTGTGGGCGGCCAGAAAAAAGGAAAGACGGGGAGCGAACGCGTCTACGTCCAATCCCGCCTTGACGGCCGCCTCGATGTAGGCGACGGCGTCGGCAAAGGTAAAGGCCAGTTCCTGGACCGCCGTGGCGCCGGCTTCGCGGATATGGTAGCCGCTGATGCTCATGGTGTTCCAGCGGGGCACTTTTTCTTGGCAGAAAGTCAGGATATCGACGATGATCCGGAGAGAGGCCGGGGGAGGGTAGATGTAGGTCCCCCTGGCGACATATTCTTTGAGGAGGTCATTTTGAATGGTCCCGCTCAGGCTGGCCCAGGGGATGCGACGCTTCGAGGCGATCGCCAGATACATAGCCAGAAGGACGGCCGCCGTGGCGTTGATGGTCATGGAGACGCTTACGGAGGCGAGCGGGATTTTCCGGAACAGAGTCTCCATATCGTGGATGGAGTCGATGGCCACGCCGACCTTGCCGACCTCGCCGCGAGCCTGCGGATGGTCGGAATCCAAGCCGAGCTGGGTGGGGAGGTCGAAGGCAACGCTCAGGCCCGTCTGCCCCTGAGAGAGGAGGTAGCGGTAGCGCCTGTTGGATTCATCGGCTGAGCCGAACCCCGCATACTGACGAATGGTCCAGAGGCGGCTGCGGTACATCGCGGGATAAATGCCCCGGGTGAAGGGGAATTCGCCCGGGCTGCCGAGCTCTTTTTGGGGGTCAAACCCGGCCGGGTCGCCGGAACCGTATACAGCCTTAACCTCTATGCCGGAAGAGGTCTCGAACCTGGCTTTCCGGGCCTTGCTCATCGGCGCTGAGGGGTATTCGCTCCCTGGCTGAGAAGGCCTGAGAACACGCTGCCGGGTATTAGGTGAACTATGAGGAGGGACCGCTCGACGTCGACGGCCCGACTAGAAAAAGCAAATTGAGGGATCGGCCGGGAATCGTCCCCCTTACTTGACGTTTCCCTCTCCATAGCCCTGGGGCGGCTTCTTGGCGTATTCCTCTTTCTTTTTGTCGAGGAACTCCTTAATGGCCTCTATGCCTTCCTGGGCCTTTTCTTTGACCACCTGGATGCCCTTTTCGGCCTCTTTGCTGATCTTATCATAGCCTTCTTTGGCCTTCTCCCCCGTCTTGTTGGCTTGGGTCTTGATTTTCTCCCGGGTCTCTTTGCCGCTGGCGGGAGCGAAGAGGATCCCCAGGAGGAAGCCGGTGGTCGCGCCGATGACGAAGGAAACAGCGACTTCCAGGGCACTCGATCCTTTGTTATCCCCCATGTTTCTTCTCCTTTCTTTTCCTGAATTGTTTCCAGAAGAACGAAGCCAGAGGAAGCATCAAGGGCAGAAATTTTGAGCTCGGCCGCAGGACCTTGGTGGTCAGGAAGAAGGAAGCCTCGGAAAGGTTGACCGCCGTCCTTTTGGAAGCCTCCATGAACTCTCCGAGATTGACGAGCCTGTCCTTGATCAGGCCATTGAGCTCGTTCATGTTCTTGACGAGCCCGACGACCTCGACCATGGTTTTTTCCGCTTCCTCGGTGACGCGCCGGAGCTGAGCCAGGACGCGGACGAGATAGACCGCAATCACGACGGCGACGAGTGTGAGGACAAGCAAGAGGAACTGGTTTAAGGTTAATGGCATGCTGTCTTCAAAATAGAACAAAAAAGGGGATTTGTCAATTTGAAAAAGTCAGCTGGAGCACGATCACTTGAAGAGGATCTTGTTGATCTGGAAGAGGCGGTATTCGGATTCGATCCTCTTGAGGATCTGGATGCAGCGGTCCACCTGTCCGCGGTCACTGGCCGCTTCCCAGTCGGCGAACAAAGGAGCGACGGTGAAGTCGAGTCTCTTGCGGAACAGACGATTGATCCCTTGGAGGGCCCGCCAGTGGGTGATCATGAGCAGGGCCAGAGCGGCGAAGGCGACGTTGGGGCCGGGGAGCAGGGCCGCCAGCCCGCTGAGCGGAAGGAGGAGCGTCTCTCCGATGAGAATGAGAATGTGCTTGGTCCGTTGTTTGTGGAGGAACAAGGAAAAGCGAAGCCGGATACCCTTCACGGGCCGCCGGCCGGAATGGCGGACGGGGACGGCCTCCTCACCTGTTTTCAGGATATTGATGAAGGCCTGCTCTTGCCGCAGGATCCTTGGGGGGAGAAGGGTGAGCTTTTTTTGGGCTAATTGCCAGGCTCTCTTGGTTCGCGAAACGGGGATGGATATATCCTTTTCTGGCTCAGAAGAAAAAAAACGGTATTTTTCGCGGTGGTCCCGGATGAAATAGAATTCCATGAACTAACGGTATCTTATCACTTCTCTGCAGGGCGAGACAAGGAGTCTGGTGGGGCTCTATCTTCGCTTGTGTAAAAGGTAGATGAAAAACGGGGCGCCGAAGAGGGCGGTGATGATGCCGATGGGAAGCTCTGTGGGGGAGAGGACGGTCCGGGCGAGCAGGTCACAGAGGACGAGGAATGTGCCGCCGGTGAGAGCGGACAGGCCGAAGAGATAGCGGTGGTCGGGGCCGATGATGATCCTCACCCAATGGGGGACGATCAGCCCGACGAACCCGATGACCCCACTCACGGAAACAGAGACGG
>DAIPLF010000168.1:0-3549 GCA_036769375.1 Candidatus Aminicenantota bacterium
TTCCTCTCTGAGCTCAAGATAGTGCCCGACGACCTCGGCACTCGACAGACCCAGCCGGTTGTCGAAGATCGCCGCCTGACCGAGCGCGGCGGCCGCCGCATGGTAAACCAGGCGGCCGGGACCGGATGCCTGGATGCTCCGCGGGAGAAAAAGCTCGTTGGTCCCCGCCGGCAGAAGCGGCCAAGGCCCGGAAGAACCGGCCGAAAAAGCGGCCTGATCCCGAGCCATGGGCTTCGCGGAGGTATCAGCCGGACCCGCCTGCTCCCTTTTTTTATCCATTATTCGCTTGATCTCGTTGCGAGTCATGGGGCCGCGAAGATAGGACATCGCCCAGCGACTTGAAAATAAAACCGGCCCGTTTTCATGGATGTCGTGCATCAGGAAAGTCCGCTTCTTGAGTCCGGAGATCTGGCGGGAGACTTGATCGAGGTCGATGTTGCCCCCGACCCCGGCCAGGCCGTCCATGAGACGGTCCTTATCGTTCTCGGTCTGCATGCGTCCGATGAACCAGGTGCCGGTATTGGCCAGGCCCTTATAGTCGAGGTCGACGGGGTTCTGGGTGGTGAGAACAAGTCCGAGGCCGAAGGCCCGGGCCTGCTTGAGGAGGTTTAGCATTGGCCGCTTGCAGGGTGGTTCGGCGACCGGTGGGAAAAAGCCGAAAATCTCGTCCATATAGAAAATGGCACGCAGGCTGGACGTCCCTGTCTGTTGGCTCATCCAGCCGAGGAGCTGGTTCAAGACCAAGGTGACGAAGAACATCCTTTCCGGGTCTGAAAGATGGGCGATCGAAAGGATGCTCAGACGGGGGCGGGGCGTCTCCGCCGCCGTGTAGAGGAGGTTTTGGATGTCAAGCGGCTCGCCCTCGAGCCAGGAAGCGAAGCCGGGTGCGGCCAGGATGTTGTTGATCATCATGGCCAACTTGTTCCTCTCGGCGGCGGGATAGAAGGCGTCGAGCTCAAAAACACCGATCCGCCGCAAGGGCGGCGACTGGATCCTCTGGATAAGGGCGGGAAGGTCCAGGCTCTTGCCCGCGCTCCAGGCGTCTTCCAGGAGGTTGGAGATCAAAATATGCTCGCGGCTCTGGAGCGGGTCGGCCTGTATGCCCAGCAGGCCCAAAAAGCCGGAGACGGTGGAGGAGATCTGCTGGCGGAAGAATTCCTCATCCTCGATGACCTCAGCCGGCGGCGCATCGAACGACTTGAGGACGGACAGCGGAAGGCCCGCAGAGCTGCCCGGTGTGTAGATGGAGATATCGGTCTTTTCCAGAAGTCTCCGGATGCGGTCTCCATCCTGGCCCCATTCTCCCAAACCTTCCCTCCAAAGCTTGGCCTGATCGCCGGCATACACATCCGGCGACTTGCCCTCTTGTGCGGCTTCGTTCTCGTTGATCCAGAGCCGGAAGTCTTCCCGCCGAAAATCAGGAAAAAGAAGGGCCAGGTTCCCCATATCTCCCTTGGGGTCGATAATGATGGCCGGGATATTGTCCATCGCCGCTTCTTCCAGGAGGACGATGCCCAGGCCGGTCTTCCCGCTTCCCGTCATGCCCACACAGACGGCATGGGTGACCAGGTCCTTGGAGTCGTAGAGAAGGGGTTCTTTCGTGACCGCCTGGCTGGCCGGGTCGATGATCCTGCCAAGATAAAACTGCCCGAGTTTCTCGAATTTGGAAATATCATCCATCGGTCTCTCCCTTAAGAAAGTAAGACCCTTATATTATCAAGATATCAGGAAAATGTCCGCGATGCTAAAGCGATGGATAATTACTATAAGGAGGAAGGACTGTCAAGAAGAGGCTCGGTGCCTCGCCTGGATTAAGAAAGAGGGATATCGAGGGACGGGTTATGACGTCCTGCCGCTAAGGACCCGGGCCGGGAGAGTTATGATCGCTTTCAGAAGGTCGAAGACGGCCTTGACCGTGATCCCGAGGAGCCGAAAGGGAAGCGATAGGAGCCAGACGAAAGGATATAGGATGAGCGCCAGGAAGGCCAGCGGCCAGCAGAGGACCAGCAAGATCAGCCATAAGAGGAATTTGGCCATCAGAGAACCTCCCAGCAGTGAACTGATTCCTCGCTCTCGGGCGACATGTTCCATCTCCCAAGGCTCCATTATATATACGAAAGAACGGGACGGGAAGTATGACCGGGGGGCAAATTGGAGCTCGCGCGGGGATCCATCAGAAGCGGAAGCTGACGCCGGTCAGAGCGCGTGTCTCGCCGGGAAGATCGCCGGATGTCCGCTCCAGGGTGAGGAGGAGAGACACCCGCCTCATCAAGGTGATGACCGAAGACAGACCAAAGAGGTTGGTTCGGGGGCGCGTGGCGAGCTGGACCTGGCCGCCGAAATACCGAAGGTAGGACGTAGAGGAACTGTAGTATCCCTCGAGATAAAGGCTCCGCCCCAACATCTTCCCGAGAGATACATACCAGGAATCGTACGAGGAAAGGCCGGCCTGGGAGAACCTCGAGTTAGTGACCCGCAGGTCGATGCCGGTTCTGAACAGGTCATAACCAAAGATCCCCAAGGTCAAGCGGTTGCGCTTCTCGTCCTGCTCGTTGGTCTTATCCTGAGCATACCCGGCGAAGACCTGAAGGCCGGGGATAAATCGCAGGGTCAAGCGCCCGCCGACTGACTCGAAGAGGAACCCTTCGAGGGAGGATTCGCTTACCGGGCGTCCGCTGTGGACCTGCTCGGTGATGGTCCGGGTATCGATCGACCGTCCATGATGATAGATTCCCTGGAGCTCGATCATGCGCCAGGGCGAATACCGGGCATTGGCGAAGAAATAAGTCAGCTTCCCCTGGCCCTGGCCGGCAGGCCCCTGGAGGTCATATTCCAGGGCCTGGTACAAAAAGAAGTCCGTCTTTACTGGGATATAGTTAGAGAAGATGAGGACGGATCTTTCCGTCAGACCCTGGTTGCGGATATTGACATAGCCGAGGACATGGCGGCGCGCCGCCGCGCCCTCGACGGCGAGGAAACCGCCGAACTTGCTGACATTGGAAACATAGCCGGCTTCCATGATCTTGGGCTCGAACCCCCAGAAGGCGCCGACCCGCATATCCCCTAGGCCAAGCGGCAATTCCCGGAGCGGCCGGGCCTCGGCCACCACTCCCCCCAGCGAGCCCAGCGCTCCGAGCTCGTCGAGCCAGACCTGGCCGGCCCTCAGGCCGAAGGCTCTCCCCTTTGTCCACCAGCCGACATGGGCGTCGTAGATGGAGGCCCGCTGCTTCCTTCCTTCCGTGGAAGGATAGCCGGCAAAACGCGTGTCGACAGCATACTCAAACCCGCCCTCGTCCCCGACAGTCGCCCTGTACATCAGGGTCCCCACGAGCTCGGTGAAGAGGCTGCTCTCCCCGACGGATTGACTCCTCTGGGCCGCCTGGGCGAAAAGCGAGACCCGGCCCCAATGGCGGTTGATATCCGCCATGGCCAATGTTGATCCGGAAAGGACCGAGAGCAGACAGGCAAGGAGGGGAAGCGGAAGCCTGCGGTTCTTCACTCGGCCCTCCCCTGAGGATGGCAGCTATAACAGGCCGCTGAATCATAGCG
>DAIPLF010000168.1:3649-5169 GCA_036769375.1 Candidatus Aminicenantota bacterium
CCCTGGTAGACATTGTTCTTATGGCAGGCGCCGCAGTCCAGAGTCGCATGGACGCCCTGCAGAGGGAAGATGCTGGAGTGGCCAAAGTTGGCCTGGTCCCAATGGCTGTCGGAGGGCTTGTGGCAAAGCTCGCAGGTCGTCGGAAATCCGGCGGCCGCATGGTTCGGGTCTCTGGTCTGTTCATAATCGGCGCGATGACAACCGATACAATCTCGAGGCGTTCCGGCATAAACCCCGTTCTTATGGCAGGCGGCGCAGTCGAGTGTGGCATGGACGCCCTGGCGGGGAAAGACGCTGTTATGGTCGAAGGACGCCTGATCCCAGCTGGTGTGGGAAGGCAGATGACAGAGCTCGCACGTTGTCGGGAAAGCCGCCTGAACGTGGTTAGGTTCGGAGGTTTCCTCATAGTCTTCGCGATGGCAGGAATAGCAGTCGAAAGTGGCCAGCTGGAAGTTCCCGTTTTTATGGCAGCTGTCACAGCTCAGATTCCGATGGGCGACGTTGAGGGCCATCCCGGTCTGCGCGGCATGGTCCCAGCGCACGGCGGTCCAGGAGATCGGCCGGTGGCAGTTCTCGCAATCGCTGCCCAGCGCCGTCCGGTAGCGGTCGTCCTGACGCCGGATCCAGTGGCAGTCATAGCAGCGCATGGGCGTGCCTTTATAAACCCCGTTCAGATGGCAGGAGGCGCAGGGCACCTCAAGGTGACGCCCCTCGAGAGGGAAAGTCCCCGCCTTGTGAAAGCCGCGGGAAACCGAACTCCAGCCGGCGGGGGTATGACAGGCCTCGCATTTCTGGGGCATCGAACCCTGATGGGGTTCGGCATGGCAGAAGCCGCAATCTCTTTGATTCGCCATGTAGGAACGCGCCTTGTGGCAGGCGGGACAATTCTTGGCCAGGGCGGCGTGCTTGCCTTCAAAGGCAAAACCGGTCTCGACCGCGTGGTCAAAATCCTTCGGGTCGAGAGGCCGGATGTCGACGTCGGCGCCCTGATGCTCCTGGTGGCAGGCCTCGCAATCCCCGGTGACTTCGCGGTGGACTCCCTTTTTCGCGGCGATCCGTTCGGCCACCGGCGTGTGACACGCCAGGCAGCGGCCGGCGTCGATCTTCTTCTCGTCCACATGGCATTTCCCGCAGTTCGCCTCGCCCTCCAGAGAGCTGTGTGCCTTGGACAGTGGGCCGGGCGCCTGAGGTCTGGCCTGAGGATCCTGCCCCGCGAGGGCAAAAAGAGCAACCAGGAGCAGGCCACTGATGACGACGATGAGGCCGAGGAGCGCGGGGGAGAATGGTCTTCTTGAAGTCATTCCTGCCGGATCAAGTCGGGCCAATCCCTATAAACCCTATAATAAATATAAACTAAGTATACTTTAGGTCATTGGGGGTGTCAACCCGGCAGGAAAACCGTAGACGAGGACGGGAGTCCCGGGAGATCCCTCTCCTAACCGAGCCTTCAGCCGGCGGTTTTCATCGGGGCTTAGCGGGACTGAGGAGGTCGTTATCTGCGGAAAAGGCGGGAGGTGATC
>DAIPLF010000169.1:0-2981 GCA_036769375.1 Candidatus Aminicenantota bacterium
GTCGTCCTCCTGCTCTGTTCCGTCGTCGTCCTGATCGCCCCCTTTGCCCTGCTGCCGGCGATTTTCATCAAAGGCAGCGACGAAAGCCTGGACTTCTCTCTCAAACAAACGGTCAGGGAAATTCTCTACATTCCGGTGGCCTCGGGTTTGAAATTCAAGGCCAAGCCTTTCATCGACATGTTCATCAGCCGGGTGGCGAAGGTCGCGGCGGCCCTTATCCTCCTGGTCTTTGCCCTTCTCCTGAACAAGGAAGTTAAATATCTGACCCCGGTCTTTGACACCGGATTAGCGAAACAGCTGAGCTGGATTGTCATCGCCCTCCTGATCCCGTGGGCGGTGTTCAGCCTGAAAATCGGCAAGGAATACGTTACGACCATCAATCGAAGCGTCAAGATGAAATGGGACCGGGTTGACCAGAGCGTGATGGAACAGGTTGACGTCGATTCCGCTAAGGAGATATTCGATGCCCTAGAAAGCCGGGATCGAAGCGCGGTTCTTTATGCCATGCATGTTTTTGACCTTCTGCAACGGGACAAACTGACGCCGGAAATCAGAAACATGATCTCCGAAAAAGCCGGGGAGGTGAGGGTTGCGTCCCTCAGCGACCTGTTCAACGCCGAAGGGGCGGGGGAATTTCCGGGAACGGTCGAGGACATCTGCCCGGAAGACCTCGTCACGGATATCCGGGAGACCATGTCCTTGGACGCTTATCAGGAGTTGATGGAGCGGCATGCCGGAAAGGTGATGGCGGAAAGCCAGAAGTCCGAGGTTGAAAAAATGGAGTTGGCCAAGGCGATCGGGCTGATGAGCCCCGATGCCCCATTGACCGATCGTCTTGTGGCTTTGATCGATGACCACTCGCCGGACGTCTCGTTTTATGCCCTGAAAAGCGCGGCTAGGCTCAAGAAAGCGAGTTATATTCCGGCGATCATGAGCAAGCTGAGAGACCCATCAACCCGGGAAGATGCCATAAGCGCCCTTCACAAGTATGGCCAGGCGGCCATGGGTGCTCTGGAAGAAAACCTCAAGGACAGCCGCCTGGATTTGAATTTGAGAAAGGCGGTGGTCGAAACCCTGGCCCGCCTCGGAACAAAGGAGGCCGCCTTCGCCCTGGCGGAGGAACTCGACCAGGGTAGCGGGGAGTTGGACCCGGAGATCATCGATGCCCTGGACCGCATACGGACGCAAGAAGGAGATGTCCAGTTGCCGGCCCGGGTGGCCAAAAGAAAGGTCATCTCACTCGTGCATAGGTATTGCCGGGCGTTCCTCGACCTCCAAGAGCTCGGGCTCGGAGCTGACAACGAGGCCGCCCGGCTCCGCATGGAACGGGAACTGGAGACTCTTTTTGCCGATATCTTCAAGTTGCTGGGTCTTTTTTATCCCCAGGAAGAGATCCGCAAGGCTTATCAAAACATCAAAACCGGAACCCGAAATTCGATCGCTTACGCCGTCGAGCTGCTGGACAACACCCTGAAACGGGATTTGCGGGATATCATCCTTCCCCTGGTCGAGGACTCGTCTCCCTCAGAGAAACAGCGGATGTTTCAAAAAATTCTCAGGAACTCTCAGGAATCGTAGCCATAACCTGAAAGCGTTGAAAAATCCCTATCACTTGAAGTCCTGGCCCCGGGAATAGTATAATCTTGGGCGGGGAACGAGATGCCGAGACTATTCGTTTATCCGAAAAAAGGGGATTCCTTCTGGCATACGCTTAAGCGGGAGAGGACCCTGGTCGGCCGCTCCGAAGACAATGATCTGGCTCTTCCCGACCCCTTCTCCTCGGGTCACCACGCCGTCATCACACCCTCCGACGGGGGGTTCTTCGTCCGGGACAATGGCAGCAAGAACGGCACGTTCCTCAACGGCAAGAAAGTCCAGGGAGAGATCGAGCTCAAGAGGGGGGATGAGATCCTGGTCGGTTCGACGCGGATCATCTACGACAAGGAGCTGTCCAGCAACGTCGAGGTGACTGAAGTCGTCCACCCTTCACGCAATATCAACACCGTGATCCCCCTTAAGGACATCCTGAAAAAGCAGGACATTGACACGACCATCCAATCGCTCTCCACTCCGGCCGATTTCCTGAAGATCAAGTCGGACTACAAGTCCATGGCGGTCCTCAACGAGGTGAGTAAGGCGCTCGTCCTTCACCAGCCCCTCAATGAACTGCTGGAGCGGATCATGGACCTGATGTCCGAGTATCTGCCCATGGACCGGGGGGTCCTGATGCTCAAGGAGGGCAACCCTCCCCAGATGATCGCCAAGGTGCCGCGCATCAACAACAAGAACCTCCTCCGACAAAAGATCCTGGTCAGCCAGAGCATCATCAGCCTCGTGCTGGACAACCACTCGGCGGTGCTGACCGCCGACGCTCAAACCGACGACCGGCTGAGGATGAAGGACAGCGTCATCAAGTCCAACATCCACAGCGCCATGTGCGTGCCGCTCTGGAACAACCGGGAGATCATCGGGGTGATCTATGCCGATCGCATCTCGCTGCTCGACCAGTTCGAAGAGGACGACCTGCGGCTGATGACCTTGCTCTCCAACCTCGCCGCTGTCAAGATCGAGAACGCCCGGGCCATCGAACAAGCGATCGAGGTCGAGAAATTCCAGAAGGAGCTGGCCCTGGCCGCCCAGATCCAGAAGGACTTCCTTCCCAAGAAGAACCCGCCTTGCGAAAATTTTGACATTGCCGGGACGAATATCCCCTGCAACCAGGTCGGGGGAGATTATTACGATTTTATCTCCATCGACCCCTCCCGTCTGGCCGTGATCATCGCCGATGTCTCGGGGAAAGGGATGAGCGCCGCGCTCCTCATGGCCTCCCTCCGGGCGGCCCTTATCGCGGAGGTCGGGCCTCAGCTCCGGCTCGAGAGAATGGCCGCAAAGCTCAACGATTTTGTCCACAGCAGCTCGGCTTCCAACCGTTTCATCACCTTCTTTTTCTGCGAGCTGGACATGGGGACGGGAATGCTCCG
>DAIPLF010000169.1:3081-5153 GCA_036769375.1 Candidatus Aminicenantota bacterium
GGCATGATCCTGGTCAACGACCCGGGGAGCTGGCAATATGTGTACGCCCCGCTCCGCCACGCCGAGTGGCACGGCTGGACCCCGACGGACCTGGTATTTCCCTTCTTTGTCTTCATCGTCGGGGCGGCCATCTCCCTGGCCTTTTCGCGGAAGAAGGAAGAGGGGGCAGGGAAGGGCGAGCTGTATCTCAAGATTTTCAGGCGGAGCGTCCTCATCTTTGCCCTCGGCATGATCCTCCGTTTGATCCCGCACTTCGATTTTGCCTCGGTCCGCATTCCCGGAGTGCTGCAACGCATCGCTCTCTGCTACCTTTTTGCGGCGGTTCTTTTCCTCCATTCCGGGACCAGGGCCAGGCTCGGTGTCGTTGTCGCGCTCTTGGCGGGGTACTGGGCTGTCATGAAGCTCGTTCCCGTGCCCGGCCATGGCGCCGGAGTCCTCGATTACAGCGGTAACCTAGCCGGCTATATCGATCAAAAACTCCTGGCCGGCCATCTCTATGAGCCGACATTCGACCCGGAGGGGATCCTAAGCACATTCCCGGCGGTAGCGACAACGATCTTGGGGACCCTGACAGGGGACTGGCTCCGAACGAAAAAGCGTTGGGGGACAAAAACGATTGGGCTGGTCGTCGCGGGCGCCGCGCTGACCGCGCTGGGACTCATTCTCCACCCCTACTTCCCGATCAACAAAAAGCTCTGGACGAGCACTTTTGTCATCTTCACCGCCGGAGCGGCCCTCCTGCTCCTGGCCGGACTCTATTTCCTGATCGATGGGCTCGGCTGGAAGAAGTGGGCGACTCCCTTTTTCATCTTCGGAACAAATGCCATAACGGCCTACGCCGGTTCCATTCTCATGGTCAAGTCGCTCACGCTGGTCAAAGTATCCTCAGAAGGCCAGACGTTCACCCTTCCGGCATGGGTGTACGAGCACCTGTTTGTCCCTTGGGCCGGCAACCTCAACGGATCTCTGGCCTACGCCGTCTGTTATGTGCTCCTCTGGCTCGGCCTTATGACTCCGCTATACCGGAAGAAAGTCTTTATCAAGATATGATCCCGAGTTAGTCTGGGCATTCATGAGGTGAGAATGAAGACAATCAATCGCCGAAGAGGTTGTTGGGGAGCGCCTCTGGTCGTTCTGGTCCTGGCGGCAGCGGCAGTTCTTCAATTCTCCTGCCGGATGGGAGAGGAAGCCTCCCAAGGGAAGGGAATCCTGAAGCCCGCGGGTGGGGTCAAGCTGGGCCTCGAAGTTTTCCTGGAAAGCCGGCTTGACCTTGTCAAAGGGAAAAAAGTCGGGCTGATCACCAATCCGACGGGGGTGGACAGAAGCCTTCGCAGCGATATCGACCTCCTGAGGGATTCGGGAAAGGTCGATCTGGTCGCGCTCTACGGACCCGAGCACGGAGTCCGGGGAAATGTCCAGGGCGGTATCTACATTCCCTTTTATTTCGACGACAAGTACCGGCTCCCCGTCTTCAGCCTATACGGGCAGTCCCTAAGGCCGGACCCCGGGATGCTCAAGCATATCGACGAATACATGCGCTCATTTGACAGCGATGCCAAGGGCCGGGGAAAGATCCCTGAGGGGGAGATGATCAAGGACATCGATGCCCTGATCTTCGACATCCAGGATGTGGGGACGCGGGTCTATACCTATGCCGCGACGATGGCCTATGCGATGCAGGCCGCCGCCCAAAGCGGAGTCGCCTTTATCGTTCTCGACCGGCCGAACCCGATTAACGGCCTGGTCATAGAAGGTCCGGTGCTCGAATACCCGGACTTCAGCTCGTTCATCGGGCTGTATCCTATCCCCGAGCGGCACGGGATGACGGTCGGAGAGCTCGCTTTGATGATCAATGACCGCTTCCTCGAAAAGAAGGCCGACCTGACGGTCGTGCCGATGCAGGGCTGGCGGCGGGACATGTGGTTTGATGAGACCGGGCTTCCCTGGGTCATTCCGTCTCCGAACATGCCCACTCTCGACACGGCGACGGTCTATCCTGGGCAAGTGTGCCTTGAGGGGACGAACGTCTCTGAGGGCAGGGGGACAACGAGGCCGTTTGAGGTCTTCGGGGC
>DAIPLF010000170.1:0-5149 GCA_036769375.1 Candidatus Aminicenantota bacterium
CCCATGACAACGACCCGTGTCTTCTTATCGATCAGGATGCTCATGGTCTTCTCCTCGTCCTTCCGTCATCTGGCCAGGGCGACGACTTTTTCTGCCGCTTCCTTCATGCTCGCGGCCGGGGTGAAAGCCAGCCCTGAATCCTTGAGGATCTGCTTGCCCAGCTCGACGTTGGTCCCTTCCAGGCGGACGACGATCGGGATTTTCGTGCCGAGTTCCCTGGCGGCCTTGACGATTCCGCTGGCGATCATGTCGCAGCGGACGATCCCGCCGAAAATGTTGACCAGCGCCGCCTTGACATCTTTGTCCGCGACCAGGATCTTGAAGGCGTTGGTGACAGCCTCCTCGGTCACGCCGCCTCCCACATCCAGGAAGTTGGCCGGCATGCCGCCCGAATACTTGATGATATCCATGGTCGCCATGGCCAGACCGGCGCCGTTGACCATGCAGCCGACGTTGCCGTCGAGCTTGATGTAGTTGAGGCTGTACTTAGAGGCTTCGACTTCGAGCGGCTCCTCCTCATCCAGATCCCGGAGCGCCTGGATGTCGGGATGCCGGGGCACGGCGTTGTCGTCGAAGTTCATCTTGGCGTCGAGCGCCAGGACGTTGCCCTGCGCCGTTACGACCAGCGGGTTGATCTCGGCCAGCGAGGCGTCGCTTGACTGGAATGCTCTGTAAAGGCTCAAGAGGAACTTGACCGCCTGCTTGAAGGTCTCGCCGCCTAAACCCAGCTTAAAGGCGAGCTTGCGGGCCTGGAAGCCGGCCAATCCGGCGGCCGGGTCGATCCATTCCTTGAAGATGAGCTCGGGATGCTCGGCCGCGACCTTTTCGATCTCCATTCCGCCCTCGGTCGAGGCCATGACCACGGGACACTCCCTGGCCCGGTCGATGACGATCCCGAGATAAAGCTCCTTGGCCACACCCAGTGCTTCCTCGACGAGCAGGCGCTTGACGCGCTTTCCCTGAGGGCCGGTTTGGTGGGTGACCAGCGTCATCCCGATCATTTTTTCAGCCAGGGCCTGGGCCTCTTCCGGAGACTTGGCGACCTTGATGCCGCCGCCCTTCCCCCGTCCACCGGCGTGGATCTGGGCTTTAAGGACGACCGCTCCGCCGAGCTTTTGGGCGATCTCAGCGGCTTTGGCGGCTGTCTCCGCCACCTCACCGCGGGGAATCGCCACTCCATACTGCTTGAGAATCTGCTTGGCCTGAAATTCATGAATTTTCATCCGCTCATGCCTCCGACAATTTCCTTCTTTTTGCAGATCGCATAGGAACGGCGCAGAGGACGGGTGGCGCGGAGGCGTCGAAGCGGTCAGCGTCTTCGGCGCGGTCGGGGGCGCCGTGACGGGGCCCGTGATCCTTTACGTTTCCTATTCGATCCGATACTTTTTCTTGCCTTCCTCGTAGAGGTCGCCGCCGTACATATCGTTGATCACGATGCAGGGGAAATCCTTGACTTTGAGCCGGTTGATCGCCTCCGGCCCCAGCTCAGGATAGGCCACGACTTCCGAGGCCACGATGCTCTTGGAGATGAGAGCTCCCGTCCCGCCAGACGAGGCCAGGTAGACGGCCTTGTACTTTTTGAGGGCTTCCTTGACCTCTTTCGAGCGCTGGCCCTTGCCGATCGATCCCTTGAGACCGAGGCCGTGCAGGGTAGGGGCGTAGGAGTCCATCCGGTAGCTCGTGGTCGGACCGGCCGAGCCGATCGGCTTTCCCGGCCGGGCGGGCGTCGGTCCGACGTAGTAGATGATTTGCCCCTTGACGTCGATGGGCAGCTCTTTTCCCTCCTTGATCAGGTCGATGAGCCTCTTGTGGGCGGCGTCCCGTCCTGTCAGGATGTACCCGCTGATGTAGACCTTGTCCCCGGCGTGGAGCTTGGCGATGTCCTCGTCAGATACCGGGGTCGTGATTCTGTGTTCGGCCATCGCTTACAGCTTGGTCTCGGCGACGGTGTTCTTGACGACTCCCGCCGTCTTCTGGAGCATGGCATTCTCTTCGGGGGTCAGCTTGATCTCGAAGATCTTCTCGAGGCCCTTGGCGCCGATCATGATGGGCACTCCGATGAACAAGCCGTTGATCCCGTATTCGCCTTCGCAGAGAGCGGCGGCCGGGAGAACCCGTTTTTTGTCCTTGAGGAAGGATTCGGCCATGATGATGGCGCTCCAGGCCGGGCTGAAGAAGGCCGAGCCCTTGCCGAAGAGCTTGACGATCTCGGTCCCGGCTTCGCGGGTGCGCAGGACGACCTTGTCGATCAATTCTTTGGAAGCGATCTCGGTGAGAGGAACACCGCCGACCGTGGTCAACCGGGGAAGAGGGACCATGTCGGGGCCGTGTCCGCCAAGAACGGTGCCGGCGACGTCGTTCACGGATACTCCGAGCTCCATGGCGAGGAAAGCGCGCCAGCGGGCCGTGTCCAGCGTCCCGGCCATGCCGACGACCTGCTGCTTGGGGAAGCCGGTCAGCTTGTAGAAGGCGTAGACCATGGCGTCCAGGGGGTTGGTTACGACGATGCAGAAGGCCTTGGGAGCGAATGTCTTGATCCCCTCGGCCACGGTCTTGATGATGGCGATGTTGGTGGCGAGCAGGTCCTCGCGGGTCATCCCGGCGACCCGGGGTTTGCCGGCCGTGATAATGGCCACGTCGGCGCCTGCGATGTCCTTGAAGTCGCTGGTGCCGATGATGTTGGCGTCATAATTCCCGTGCGGCGCCATCTCCATCAGGTCGAGGGCTTTGCCTTTGACCGGGTTCACATACTCGGGGATGTCAAGGACGACGATGTCCCCGAGCTCTTTCATGGCGGCCAGCATGGCCAGGTTTTGCCCGATCTGCCCGCCGCCGATGAGAGCGATCTTCCTTCTCTGATAACCCATATTTACCTCCTCATGATTCCTATTTAAAATTGCCCGGGAGCGGCCGCCGATAGGCCCGCCGCTGCCGCAATTTTATGGCGCTTTCGGCCCCGGTCCAAAGACCACCGAGGCCCCTGCCAAAGGCCCTATATATATAAATTCACCAGGGGAGTCAAGCCGGCTTTTCAACCCTTGACGTAGCCCTCCCAGCGGCTTTTAAGGTTCGGGTCCTGGAGCGTCTCCATCAGGTAATTGGTGAAGGCCTCGCCGGTGGCGCCGGTGGGGCGGCCGGTGACGACGAACTTCTTCTCATACTGGCCGCAGATGTCGAGCGCCATCTCCAGTTTTTTGCCATTATCCGCGTAGCCGATGTGGCTGAGGAGCATCGCGGCGGCGCGGATCATGCTGGCCGGGTCGGCGTAGGGAGCGCGGCCTTCTTTGACCATCCGGGGGGCCGACCCGTGGATGGCCTCGAACATGGCGTACTGCTTCCCGATGTTGGCCGAGCCGGCTGTTCCGACCCCTCCCTGGAACTCGGCGGCCTCGTCGGTCAGGATGTCGCCGTAGAGGTTCGGCAGCACCATGACCTGGAAATCGCGGCGCCGCTTCTCGTCCACAAGCTTGGCCGTCATGATGTCGATGTACCAGTCGTCGACTTCGATGCCCGGGTATTCCTTGGCGATCCGGTAGAAGTTTTCGAGGAAGCGGCCGTCGGTCGTTTTGACGACGTTCGCCTTGGTGATGCAAGTGACCCGGGTCCGTCCGTTCTTTTTGGCGTGCTCGAAGGCCAGACGGCAAATGCGGTCGGCGCCCGGCGCGCTGATCAGCCGGAAATCTATGGCGATGTCCTTGTCCACTTCGATCCCGTAGGGGCCGAGGGCATACAGGTCTTCGGTGTTCTCCCGGAAGAAGATCCAGTCGATCCCCTGCTTTGGGATCCGGACCGGCCGGACGTTGGCGAAGAGGTCAAGTTCCTTCCGCAGAGCGACGTTGCAGCTCTCGATATTGGGCCAGGGGTCGCCCTTGCGGGGGGTCGTCGTCGGGCCCTTGAGGGTGACGTGGTATTTCTTGATCTCGGCCAGGACGTCGTCGGGGATGGGCCTGTTGCAGGCGGCCCGCTTCTCGATGGTCAGGCCCAGGATGTCGTTGATGACGACCTTGCCTGACTTGAGCTCGTCCTTGAGCGTGAACAGGAGGACGCGGCTGGCATCTTTGGCGATGAAGGGACCGATGCCGTCCCCTCCGATGATGCCGATCTTGATCGGCGAGACCTTGGCGTAGTCGAGCCAGTCGGGCGCGGACTTCAGCTTTTCCATCCGCAGCATCTGGGCTTCGAGGATCTTCCCGAAGTGTTCTTTGGCTCTTTCGATGGCAGCCTTATCCATGATGATTCCTCCCTGAAGTGGATTCGGGTCAAAAACGGAAGAGAATCTTATAATGATTGGGGCTGAAAATCAACACTTATGATGACCCTTGGATCAGCGGATGCTCAGTGCTTCGAGCGGAGCCGCTGTCGCCCAAATTGATTTTGACAAAAGGGCCTGAAAAATCTTATACCTCTATGTGGGTTCGAGATTTTGGAGTTGAATGGAGTGTGCCATGCTGGAATCATATCTCAAACAAGAAGCCGAAAGGCGAAAGCTGGGGATTCCGCCGCTTCCCCTTAACCCGGACGAAACTGCGGAAGTTTGCCGACTTCTCGAGAGCCCCCCTGCGGGAAAAGAAGATTTCCTGCTCAACCTCCTCAAGGATCGCGTCTCACCGGGAGTGGACCCAGCGGCTAAGGTCAAGGCGGAGTGGCTGGCCAATGTCGCCCGCGGTGAAACGTCCTCGCCCCTGATCTCTAAGAAGGATGCCGTCTTCCTCCTCGGCACGATGCTCGGCGGGTATAATGTCGACCCGCTGGTCGAGTTCCTCGACGACCCCGACCTGGCGCCGGCTGCCACCGAGGCCCTGAAACAGATCATCCTTGTCTACGGCGCCTTCGACAAGATCGTTGAGAGATCCCGGAGCAACGCCCCTGCCAGGAGCGTCCTCGAGTCCTGGGCCAACGGCGACTGGTTCTTGAAGCGTCCCGGCTTCCCCGACCGAATGACCTTCAAGGTCTTCAAGGTGGACGGTGAGATCAACACCGACGACTTTTCTCCGGCCAAGCACGCGTCGACCCGGCCGGACATCCCGCTCCACGCCCAGGCGATGGGGGAGACGCGTTTTCCGGGAGGTATCGAGACGATCAGGAAGTTCCGCGAGGAAGGCCACCGGGTTGTCTTCGTCGGCGATGTCGTCGGCACCGGGTCTTCGCG
>DAIPLF010000171.1:0-5116 GCA_036769375.1 Candidatus Aminicenantota bacterium
TGGATCAGGCGGTTGAGGTCATTGCGGCAGCTCAGGTGGGAAACGAAAGGTGCGTACTTTTCTTTCATGGCCGGCCAGTTCGCCCCGTGCATCTTGGGATCGTAGAAATAGTCGCGGTTGATCCGCCAGACCTCGTTGAAGATCTGGTCCCACTCGGCCCGGGGATCGATCCGTACCTCGACCGCCTCCAGGTTGAGCCTGCCCTTGCCCGGCTCGGGCTTTCCCGCGGCCGGCACGATCCAGACGGAGTCCTTGAGCCTGTACCCGATCTTCTTTCTGTCGGCCGTCAACATGAACATCTCGGCCTCGGGAACGACGACCTCGTCCTTCCGGGCCTTCATGTCGTAGCGATGGAGGGAGCCGGCGAGTCTCTGTTCTTCGACCGGAAAGCCCCCCTCGACGGATTTCGTCTCGAGATAATAGACCTGTCCTTCCTCGCCGGCCTTGAGGTTCCAGTAGTAGCCGGCCGGAACAGGAAGCGCCAGGATGCGGTGGTCCAGGCCGTCGAAATCGATCCGGACTTTCTCCTCGGGCTTTTCTTCGGATTTTTTTTCGGCCTCCTTTTTTTGATCCTGCGGCTTCGAATCGGAGGCGGTTTGGCCCTCCGGCTTCTGTTCCTTCTCCGCCGGCTTCTCCTCGTCGCTTTCCTTGGCCAGGGGAGACGGAACGTCTTTCCTCAAGACGGCAAGGTATATGGAACTCGTCATCCGCATATCGGCGGCGGACTGGTCGAACCAGTTCTTGACCGGCCCGGCATCGGTGCTCCCGAAGAAATAGAGGTATTTGCCGGTTTTATCAAATATGGGCTCGGCCGCTTCGCTCTGTCCGTCCGTGACAGGGAACGATTTGTCCTGCTCGAGGGAATAGACATGAATCCTTTGGATGGAGGCCGTCGTATTCAGACTGTAAGCGATCCACTGGGAGTCGGGAGACCAGACGGTCGTCATCGTCCGGGAGCGGAACGGACTATAGTAGTATTCCTGGCCGATTTTCTTGACGGCTCCCGTTTTAAGGTCGATCCAGAAGAGGCATTGAGAGTTGTCCGCGAAGGAGATCTTCCGGCTGTCCGGCGACCAGACCAGCGAATCATAGAACCCGGCCCCGTTGAGCTTGTACCGCTTGGGCTCGCCCTTGCCTTCCTGGCTGCGGACCAGGAGCTCGTACTCCCCCGATTCCTCGGAGACATAGGCGATGGACTTGCCGTCAGGGGACCAGACGGGAGTCCGCTCATTGGCCCCCGGCGTGTTCGTGAGGTTACGGAAGTCGCCTTTTTCGGCGGGCACGGTGACGATCTCGCCGCGGAACTCGAAAACAGCCCGGGCTCCGGAGGGCGAAAGGGAGCCGTTCCGGACCCACTGCGGTCCCCGTACGTACCTCGGCCGGAGCTCGAGCAGGTCGGCGGCGAGCCCGAGGGTAAGCTTGGTCGTCTTCGCGGTCGACGGGTCAAAAAGATGGAGATAGCCCGCCTGTTCGAAGATGATCTTGCCGGCCCCGGCCGCAGCGCTGATTATGGGGAAGTCGCTGAAGTTCGTCTGCGGCTTGATCTCTTTGGTCTTCCGGTCATAAGTGAACAGGTTGAACTCCCCGTTCCTGTCGGACAGGAAATAGATTTTATCGCCCAGCCACATCGCTTGGATATCGTTCGAGCGGCCTTGGGGCTGCGGGATCTTCTCGACCGAATAATCGCTCACCTTAAGGATCCAGAGCTCCGAGACCCGGCCGCCGCGATAGTGCTTCCACTGGTCGAAGGCGTCCATCAGCGGATTGTAGGCGATGGTTTGGCCGTCAGGAGACAGCGCGGCCCGGTAAACAGAAGGGATCTTGAATTCTTCGGGGAACCCGCCGCCGACCGGGACGCGGTACAGCTTGACGCTCCCTGGCGTCGCCATGCTGCGCGTTGAAACGAAATAGACGGAGGCCCCGTCGGGAGAGAAACCCTGGACGAGGTCATAGCCCGGATGCCAGGTCAGGCGCTTCGGTATGCCTCCCTCGGCCGAAACGATATAGACATCTATGTTCCCCTCGTACTGGGCGCTGAAGGCGATCGCTTTACCGTCCGCTGAGAAGACAGGGTTGTTCTCGACGCCGATATCGGTGGTGAGCTGCCTCGGATTCCGGCCGTCAAGGTCAGCCGCCCAGAGGTTATTGGCGTAGATGAAGGCGATCCCTGTCTGGCTGATCGCCGGCTGGGTGAGGAAGCGCGTATCTTTTGTATCGATCCCGGCCGCCGTCTGAGCGAGAACGGCCAGCCCAAGAAAGAGCATAAAGGCACCCTGAGTTACCAAAGATCTCTTGAACATTTTCCCTCCGTGTCAAATTCTTTTGGCCCCGCGGTCCACGTGCAGGCGAGGCACATTCCGATAGACTCAAAATATAGACTCATTCCCTTAGAAGTATAATACGAAGGCGCTCTGAAAAAGGTTCTGGCAGAAAACCGGGTCCTTCATTTCAGCACATTCATGAAAATGGTGATGATCACGGCGTTGGTGAAGTCGATGAAGAATGCCCCGACCATAGAGACGACAAGGAAGGCATGCCGCGACCGGCCATAGCGCTCGACGATGGTCTTCATGCTGGCCATGGCGTTGGCTGTGGTCCCCATCATGAACCCGAAGAACCCGCTGCTCATGACGGCCGCATTGTAATCGCGCCCCATGAGGCGGAAGACCGGCCAGAGGCAGGCGATGGCGATCAGGACGATCTGTCCGCTCAGGATGACGACGAGCGGCAGGACGAGCCCGGCGAGCTCCCAGAGTTTCAGGGTCATCAGGGCGATGACCAGAAAGAGCTGGAGGGCGACGTGGCCGATGTCATCGATGGTCCTTTGCGACAGTCTCAGCCAGCCGGTCAGGTCATCGAAATTGCGGATCAGGGCGGCGACAAGCATCGCCCCGATGTAGGCCGGGAGAGTGAACCCGATGCGCGTGAAGAGGCTGCTCAGCCAGGAACCGGCCCACATCGCGGCCATGATGACGACCAGGTTCTGGAGAAGGAGATAGGCCTCTCTATCCTCGTCGGCCGGAGCCTCGACGGGACGTTCTCCCATCCTTTCCTCGACGATATTCTCGGCTGTGGCCGCGTCGAAAGCCCCCTCTCTGGCCCGGGCTTTCTTAAGCTTACCCCGCTCGATGAGGAAGGTGCCGACCGGGCCGCCGATGAGGCCGCCGGAGACGATCCCGAACATGGCTGCGGCCACGGCCACGGTGGCCGCGCCCGCAACCCCGGCCTTCTCGAAAAGCGGGGCGAAGGCCAGCCCTGTGGCGGGACCTCCCGTCAGTGTCACGGACCCGGCCAGAAGTCCGAACAAAGGATGGAGTCCAAAGGGCAAAGCGATCAGGATCCCCAGGACATTCTGGAGCACGGCGAAGAGGGTGGCCACGCCGAAGAATATGAGGACTTGGCGGCCCCCTTTTTTCAGGAAGGAGACGCTCGCTCCAAACCCGATGGTCGTGAAGAAAGCGATCATCAGCGGATCGCGCAGGGTGGTATCAAACTCAAAGAAAGTGAGGTTGAAGCGGCGGCCGGCGAGGGTCAGGAGGGCGATGAGCAAACCGCCGACGACGGGAGCCGGGATGTTGACGCGTTCAAGAGGTCGGAAGAGCCGGCGGAGTCCGTAGCCGACGAACAGGACGAGCCCTGAAAAAGCCACCGTGTGGATCAGGTTCAGCTTGAGCACTCTAGTCCTCTCCGCGGAAATGATAGGCTGAGCGTGAAGACCAAGAGCGTACAATATTCGCAGCCCGAATGTAAAGCAAGGGCAAAGCGGGGCGTCCGGGAATTGCGTTCCAGCCCAAACTTCCCTAAAATGGATGTTTATCGCTCCAGGAGGTCCGCATGGACAATGTCCTCAAGGTCGCAGGTCTAAGGAAATTCTACGGCGGGCTGGAGGCGCTCAAAGGGATCGACTTCGAGGTCGGCCGGGGGGAGATCTTCGCCCTGATCGGCCCGAACGGCGCCGGCAAAACCACCGCCCTTCGAATCGTCGCCACGCTCCTCTCCCCTTCCGACGGCAAGGTCACGTTCCTCGGGTATGACTTGAAGAAACAGCCCGAGAAATTCCGCGAAAAGATCAGCTACCTCCCCGAGGAGGCGGGCGCCTATAAGAACTTGAAGGGCACCGATTACCTCAAGTTCATGGCCAAGTTCTATGCCAAGTCTGACAAGGAGCTCGGGGAGTTCATCAAGCGGGCCCAGGACATTGCCGACCTGGGTACCCGGCTCAATGAGAAGGCGGGGACTTACTCCAAGGGGATGACCCGGAAACTCCTTCTGGCTAGAGCGCTCATGACCAGGCCCGACCTGGCCATCCTGGATGAGCCCACCTCCGGATTGGACGTCATCAACGCCCTCGAAGTCCGGGAGATCGTCAAACGGTTCGCCAAGGAGGGCATCTCGGTGCTCCTCTCTTCGCACAACATGCTCGAGATCGAGTTCCTCTCCGACCGGGTTGGCCTGATCGACAAGGGCCGGATCCTGGATACGGGGACCCCGGAAGTCCTGAAGGAAAAATACAAGGCCCGAAACCTCGAAGAGGTTTTCAGGAGTGCGCTCCAATGAACAAATTCCTCAACCTCCTCTACAAAGAAATCAAGGAATTGATCACCCTCCAACTCCTCATCTCGCTCCTCTTTACCATCTTCCTCTTCTACTTCATCGGGCAGATGGCCAAGACCGAGATGAAGAAGGCCATGCGGACGCAGAAGATCGCCGTCCTCAACCTGGACGACTCGCCCTTCTCCGAGCAGCTGATCGGCAACCTCAAGACGGCCAACTTCGAGCCTCAGATGGTCAAGGAGCGGGACAAGCAAAGAGCCATCGACGAGACCAAGGCCACCGACGCCAACCTGCTGCTCGTCATCCCGCAGGGGTTCGGGCAATCGCTGGAAACGCAGGAAATCAAGGAGATCGAGACCTATTCCTACCTGCGTACCTTCTCGCTCATCGGCAGCCGGAGCTCGGTCATCATCAACGCCGTGATCAAGGCCATCAATGAATATCTTTCCAATGACTACCTGAAAAAGAGAATCCCGGACCTCAGCCCGGAAAAGATCAAGAACCCGATAAAGAGCAAGGATTTCGTCATCGTCAAGGACCGCATGGCCGAGGGGAAGGCGGA